>DASVLY010000411.1:0-2033 GCA_036384635.1 Noviherbaspirillum sp.
TGGCCGCTTGCAGCCGACGCCCAGCGGAAAAGATCAGACTTCCTTGGTGCTGGCGGTACCGAACAAGGCGGGCGCTGTGTACAACATGCTCGCGCCGCTCGCACAGCACGGCGTGTCGATGACGCGCTTCGAATCGCGTCCGGCGCGCATGGGTACCTGGGAGTATTACTTCTATGTCGATGTCGAAGGGCATGCGCAGGAAGAGAAGGTCACAAAGGCGTTAGCGGAACTGAAACAGAACGCCGCTTTCTTCAAGGTACTGGGCTCCTACCCTGTTAGTTTGTAATTGATCCTGTCATTCCGGGCGTAAATTCTTCGTGGCTCCCGGAATAACACTCAGCTCTGGAATCCACTATGTCTATTCAATTCGGACCCGATTATGTCCGCGCCATCGCTCCCTACCAGGGAGGGAAACCGATTGCGGAAGTCGCGCGCGAATTTGGCCTCGACGAAGCAAAAATCGTCAAGCTCGCATCTAACGAGAATCCGCTCGGCATGCCGGAATCCGCCAGGCAGGCAATGCTTGATGCTGTAGCCGATATCGGACGTTATCCGGATTCGAACGGCTTCGAGTTGAAACAGGCCATTACCGCGAAGTACGGCGTGCCGCAGGACTGGATCACGCTCGGCAACGGCAGCAACGATATCCTGGAGTTGGCTGCGCATGCATTCGTGCAGCCGACACAATCGGTGATTTATGCGCAATATTCGTTTGCCGTATATGCGCTGGCTACGCAGGCGGTGGGTGGACGCGCAATCGTCGTGCCCGCAAAGAGTTACGGCCACGATCTGGCGGCGATCGCGAATTCGATTACTGCCGACACTAAGCTGATTTTCATCGCAAATCCGAACAATCCAACCGGCACTTTCATTCCCGCTGATGAGATCGAGGCTTTCCTGAAAGTCGTGCCGCAGAATATCGTGGTGGTGCTGGACGAGGCGTACAACGAATACCTTGCTTTGGAGCAGCAATATGATTCGATCGCCTGGGTGAAGCAGTATCCGAACCTGCTCGTGTCGCGTACATTGTCGAAAGCTTATGGGCTGGCGGGCTTGCGCATCGGTTTCGGCATTGCGCAGCCGGTGATCACCGACCTGCTGAACCGTATTCGCCAGCCGTTCAATGTCAATTCGCTGGCGCAGGCGGCGGCAGTGGCTGCGCTGAACGATGCCGCTTTCCTGCAGAAGAGCGCGAAGCTGAATGCCGACGGCTATCGTCAGCTGACGCAGGCATTCGATGCGATGGACTTGGAATACGTGCCGTCGTATGGCAACTTCGTGCTGGTCAAGGTCGGCGATGACGATGGCGCCGGCGCTCGCGTCAATCTGGCATTGCTCAAGCACGGCGTGATCGTGCGACCGGTTGGCAACTATGGCTTGCCGCAGTGGTTGCGCATCTCGATCGGCTTGCCGGAAGAGAATGAAATCTTTATTACTGCATTGAAAAAAGCGCTGGCCTGAGTCCCGTGTTTAAGAAAATCACAATTTTCGGCGTCGGCCTGATCGGCGGGTCATTTGCGCTAGCACTGAAAAAGGCGAACGCGGTAGCTCAGGTCGTCGGCGTTGGCCGTAGTGCCGCGTCGCTTGTGCGCGCGGAGGAACTCGGCATCATCGATGTGCACGCTACTTCGATAGCGGAAGCGGTGCGCGATGCCGACTTGATTCTGGTCGCGGCACCCGTTGCGCAAACCGAAGCGATACTGGCATCGATAGCGCCGCACCTTCAGCCGGGCACGGTCGTGACCGACGCCGGCAGCACCAAGTCTGATGTCGTCGCCGCAGCGCGCAAGGCGTTGGGTGGGAAAATTGCGCAATTCGTCCCTGGCCATCCGATCGCCGGCCGCGAACAGAACGGGCCGGATGGGGCGATCGTCGATTTATACATCGGTAAAAAAGTCGTGCTGGCACCCTTGCCGGAAAACGCGACAGATGACATCGCGCGTGTCGCCAGCGCATGGCAGCAGTGCGGTGCAATCATTCATCGGTTGACGCCACAAGACCACGATCGCGTCTTTGCGGCGGTCAGTCATTTG
>DASVLY010000412.1:0-6301 GCA_036384635.1 Noviherbaspirillum sp.
TAGCCGACTTCGGTGAACTTGGTCGCTTCGATCTTGATGAACGGCGCATCGGCCAGCTTCGCCAGACGGCGCGCGATCTCGGTCTTGCCCACACCGGTGGGGCCGATCATCAGGATATTCTTCGGCGTGATTTCGTGACGCAGCGGCTCGGCCACCTGCTGACGGCGCCAGCGGTTGCGCAGCGCGATCGCAACCGCGCGTTTGGCGCGTGCCTGGCCGACCACATGCTTGTCGAGTTCGGAGACGATCTCTTGGGGAGTCATGTTCATGATGTTGTTCGCAATACGGGCAATACGGTTACGGGAAACGCCGTTAGCCGAGCGTTTCGATGGTGTGGGACAGGTTGGTGTAGATGCACAGCTCACCGGCGATGGTAAGCGCCTTCTTCACGATTTCCAGGGGCGACAGCTCGGTGTTTTCCTGCAATGCCTTGGCGGCCGACTGCGCGTAGGCGCCGCCGGAACCGATTGCACCGATACCGTTCTCGGGTTCCAGCACATCGCCGTTGCCGGTGATGATCAGCGTCGATTCACGGTCCGCCACCAGGAGCATCGCTTCCAGACGGCGCAGGATGCGGTCGGTGCGCCAGTCCTTGGCCAACTCTACCGATGCGCGCATCAGGTTGCCCTGATGTTTTTCAAGCTTGCCTTCGAAGCGTTCGATCAGCGTGAACGCATCGGCGGTGCCGCCGGCAAATCCCGCAAGCACCTTGCCCTGATATAGCTTGCGCACCTTGCGCGCGCTGCCCTTCATCACGATGTTGCCCAACGTTACCTGGCCGTCGCCGCCAAGCGCAACAACGTCGCCTCGGCGGACGGACAGAATGGTTGTGCCGTGAAATTGTTCCATACTTGCCCCTGAAGTAAATTTGATCTACTGCAATTGACTGCAAATGAGGGCAGAGCGCCGGATTACAAGTGCTGTACAGGTTCTAATTCTTGCGCGGAATGATGCGTACGATATCCTTCAGGCCGATCACATCAAACAGCACAGTAACCAGATGGTTCACATGATGAAATTCAATGGTCCTGCCGTTGCCGCAGAAAGGGGACAGGCCGGTGAGCAGCCTGCCGGCGGCGTTGAAATCGACCCGGATCAGCCCGGAACAATCGATGATCGCCGGGTTGTGTTCATCCGAGTAGGCGGCGATCGAGAGAATCAGGTCGTCGATCCGGCCTTCGATCATGGGCGGCATCATGAAGCCGTCTGTTGACATAGCGACGGGAGCGGCTTCTTCCGTAGCGGTGCTGATCTTGTTCTGCGGGGCGACGAAAGCTGGCGGCGACACTTCAAAGGTCACGCAGTAATCGATGCTGGCTTCCTCGAAATCCCGTTCCCGGTTGAGCAACTGCAGAATTTCCAGCAGCAGCAGCCACGCATCTTCGCCGTCGTCGCGACGGCCGACCTCGATTGTCGCGCGGATTTTTTCCACCAGCGCCAACGCACCGACCAGGATCAACTCATGCCCCGATTTCTGCAATTTCATCAGCAGGTTCAACAACAGACCGCAACCCGCCCTATCGACTTCGGTGATGCGCGCGAATTCCAGGCGCAATGCGTGGTGGGTTTCAGCCTGTTTCTGTATGCGGTCGATTATCTTCGTCGCTGCGACGTCGAGCTTGCCCGAGAACGGTATCGTGGGCGTTGCGCCGGATGGCGCTGTCTTTTGCAGATGCCGGCAGGCATTGCCGATCCAGGCTGGCGGCGAAGTTTCGAACTTGCTTGCATACGCGATCGACAGCGCTTCGAATTGCTGCTGCTTGCCGGTGATCTGGTACAGATCGAACAGCATCAGCCATAGTTCAAGGAGCGCATTGCCCGCCGGGTCTTCCTCGATCGCCGCCTGCAGTATCTGTTCAACCACCTGATACTGGCCGTTGGCGAACATGACAGCCGCCTCTTCGACCACGGCCGGAACTTCCGAACTGGCGACGGCGACGCTGCCCATCGTGCTCGATCCGTTGAGCAGGAAGTCCGTTGCGGCTCCGATCTCGGCCAAGGCAGCCGGCGCTTTTTCTTCCTTCGCTTCTGCGAGCGGTCTTTCCTTCGGCGCGGGCTGGGAGTTTTGGGAGGTATTGGCTGGCCGGGGAGGGGTGGTCGTCCTGAATTCGGACGACATTTCGGATTCGATCGCATCGATTTTCAATGCAGTCGCGCGTGCAGCCTGTGCGTCGCGTTTGGCCGGTGGCCGGGCGCTGCTCTTGCCGCCGTCAGAACGCTGCCTGGCCATGGACGTGTCTTGTTTCGCGTGCGAACACGCCTTGTCGGCAGGTTTTTCCTGCTGGTCGTCCTTTTTGCCGAAAAGCGAAAAAATCCCCACGTTTTCCCTGATTTGGTTTTCCCGGTTCCCGCTTGCGCCGAGCGGGGGTTTTAAGGTAACTCAAGCATGAGCAAGACTCTCATTACAACGACTGTGGTCGTGTTTGTCAAACGTAAGGGTCTGCGCAGGAACAAGTTGCACAATTTTGCAGTCCCTAGCCGGCGCGCTGCTGCGTTGTGCGCCGCTTGCAGTGCTCGCACTGCGGCGCGTCGCACGCCTTGCGTCGCATCTGGCTATAGCCGCCAAATTGAACAACTTGTTCCTGCGCGGACCCTGAGGGATTTTACCGGAGCTCCGTTCAAAATCTTGTGTGAATACCCACGATCAGACTCCTTCCTGGTTGCGGTGCAACATCGCGCAGCAGTGAAGTCGACAGGCGGATATCCTGGTTAAACAGATTCTTCGCGATCGCAAACCAGGTCCACTGCGTCGTGCCGAAGCGTTGCGTGTACGACAGGTTTGCATCAACCTGTGTATAGGCCGGTGTCGCCACTGTTTCAAATGAAGCAAGGCGATCCTGGCTTTGCGCGTGCACTATCGACCCGCCGCTGCGCCACGGCCCTTGCCGATAGCCGACGTCGGCGCCGAAACGGGTAGCCGGTTGCAGCGGCAGATTGCCGGCATTGTCGAGCGTGCCGCGCGAGGTGTCGGCAAACGCGCGCAGCGACAAGCCTTGGCCATGCATGTTGTAACTGATTTCACCTTCGGCGCCGCGTATGGCGGCGTCGCCCTGAGACCATCTGCGCAACATGAATTCACCGTCCGCCTGCGGATTGCCGGTTTCATCGACCATGGTACCGTCGGTACGGCCGAAGACATAATTCCTCACGCGGTTTTCGAACACATTGGTTTTCCAGCGCACCAGACCTTCGGTTTTTTGCAGCGTCAGCTCGATATTGCGCGAGGTCTCCTTTTGCAGTCCGGCGTCGCCGATATCGAAAGTGGCGGTCGATTCATGCGGCCCTCGGGAATACAACTCTTCGATTGCCGGCGCGCGTTGCGCCAGCGACAGCGTGGCGCCGAAACCATAGCCGGGCATGAAGGTCCACAGGCCGCCGACCGAGGACGACGCCAGGTTGAAACTGCGCTTGGACAGTCCGGCATCTTCAGGGCGCCGCTCGACTGTTTCCAGGCGCAGACCGGCGCTTGCGCGCACCGGACCGAAATTGCGTTCTTCGACTGCGAATGCCGCAACCGATGTCGATTTCGCAACCGGCACGGTATCCGGGACACCGGTGTCCGCACTCAGTGCCGAGAATTTGGTGTGTTCGGTTTGCAAGCCGAGCGTGCCGCGCCAGCCGGCCAGCGGGCGATGCGCGAGTTCCCAGCGGGTTTCGAACGCCTTGTTCGAGAAATTCGTCTGCGGCGTGCCGTCTTCGGCCTTCTCTGTATGGTGGTAGTCGGACCATGCGAGCTTGAACTTGAGCGACTCGAACGATGCGAACGGTTGCCGCAGAAGCCCTTCGATATTCAAGCGTGTTTGCGTCAGATCAATAAAGGATTTTTCAGCGGTCGAAATGCCGTAGTGATCGTCACGGGTGTCGACCGAAGCGCCGATGTAGCCCCAATCCGCAATGCGCGAGCCGCCGACGCCCAGTGTGCGTGTACGCGCAAACGACGAGGGCAGCGTGCCGTAGGATGAATTTGGGTTGCCCAGTGCAGCAAAGCCGGGGATACCGTAATCGCCGGTGTTGCGCGCGCTGCCATCCAGATGCAGACTGGTGCTGCCGCTGGCGCCATCGGCGGAAAACGACAGGCTGCGTTCGTGGTTGACCGAACCGGCACGCAATTCGGTTTCGCCGGAAGGCCTGGGCAGCAGTTCGGTCGGAATGCGGTCATTCACCACGTTCACCAGCCCGCCGATTGCGCCCGAACCGTACAGTAGCGTTGCCGGGCCGCGCAGGATTTCGATCTGGCGCGCGGTCGATGCTTCGGCGGTAACCGCATGGTCGTTGGAGAGGCTCGATACGTCGGACACCGACATGCCGTCCTGGAGGATCTTGATGCGCGGCCCTTCCAGTCCGCGGATGATCGGGCGCGACGCGCCGGCGCCGAATGCGGAGGCCGATACGCCAAGTTCATGCGACAACGTATCGCCGAGCGAGACGCCGAGCTTGTTGCGTAGTTCAGGGCCGCTCAATACCTTGGCAGGTGCGATGATTTGCGCGCTTTCCTCGCTATTGAAAGGTGTTGCGGTGACGACGACGGAAGGCAGCGTTTTTTCTTCGGTTTGCGCCTGTGCGGCAGCGGAGAGGACGGCGAACGCGGACAGCACCGCACGCGCCAACAGTGTGCGTTGGATTGCCATGATGATTTTATTGGATAAAACGGAAAAGGCAGCGCGAACCCCGAAGAGGCGCGCACTGCGAACACATGTGCAGCTTGCGGTTAGGCCAGAGGTGGTGCGCGTGAGGAAAAATACGGAACGGGCGGCGCGTCCCATGAAATGAACGCCGCCCATAGCGCCAGCGTGTGCGCGCTGGTCAGCAGCGGTGCAACGAAGGGGGCGAGGTGGATCGTGTCGCCTGCCGCGGCGGCATCGAATGAGGTGCAGGAGTGGTGCGCATGGGCGTCTCCGTTGTCATCGGCGACTATTGCGGAGAGATGAGGCGCATGCGCGATTCGGTGGGATAAGCCGCACCATTGCGCAAACAGCAAGACCAGCGCCAGCAAAACGGCGATGGCGCTATGGTACTGCTGCATGCGGGAGCGGCGGGTTCTCATCCTCTTATTTGGCCGAGGCCGGCGCTGCATTGGTCAGCCGGTAATACAAGCCCATCGGATCGTCTTTCATCACGCTCATCTTGCCGAAGACGATGACCGGCTCGAACGTGTATTTCACCGGCGTCTTGCTCTTGACTTCGACCACGCCTTCCGGCCCGGCCGGCAGGCAGAACGCGCAGGTTTGCGGGTTCACCGAGAGCAGGAAATGCTTTTGCTTCTCGCCCGGTTCCAACGGCATCATGAAGCCTTGCACTTTGATTTCCTTGTCGTTCAACGCTGTGATTTCCTTCGTGAATTCAGGCAGGATGCGGTCCTTGGACTTCACCTGCTTGACCTTGGCCAGCGTGTTCCACGACACCACGCCGAGGATTTCCGGCAGTTGCTGTAGTATCGGGGTGTCCGGTGCACCCGGCGGTGGAACATGACCGCCCGCAGCACCTTGGGGCGGCGGTACCTGGGTAGCGGCAAATGCCAGCAGCGGAGCGGCAAAGAGCGTATTCAGTAAGATGCGCAGGGAGGCAGGCATGCGAACTCCATTGAAAAAGCGGTGAAAACGGCATTTCATTTTACAGCGGGCTAGTGGGTCACTTGGCAACGGGATGCGCATAAAAGCGCGTCTTTTTGCGCATCCCGTTGCCAAGTGACCCACTAGTGTTGATGTTTCATTCCGCACAATTTGCCAATCGCCAATCCTTTGCATGCCTTCGCCAGTTCCGCGTGACAGATTTCCTCGTCCTTGCCGGACTCCTTGCATTTGGCGGCTGCTTCATGTGCAGCGGCAATCGCGCGGTGCTGAGCGATTTCCTTCTTCATCTGCTCCGGGTCATCCTTCGCTTGTAGCGGCATCGTGAACGCGGCAAGCAAAAACAGCAGTGCAAATTTCATCGGCTTTTCCTGTGAATGTTTATTGAGGGCGATTCACCGCGCCAGCGTGGCTGCAATCTCGGTGCGGTAGGCGCGCATGGCCGGCAGCAATGCGGCAAGCAAGCCGACGCCGATTGCCGCCAGCGCCAGCCATGCTTCCTCCGCTGCCACGAACCAGCCGGACAAATTCAGATTCTGATCATCCGGCAGCAGGCGGCCGAGCACATCGACCGCCGCATGGCCAAGCACCCAGCCAAGCAGTGCGCCGGCCAACGCCAGCAGCAAGCCTTCGGTCAACAACAGCAGCAGCAGTTTGAACGGCCGCGCGCCCAGCGTGCGCAGGATTGCCAGATCGGTCTTGCGCTCTTCCAGCGCGTTATACAGCGCGACAAA
>DASVLY010000413.1:0-8121 GCA_036384635.1 Noviherbaspirillum sp.
CGTCGCGGTTGTAGTAGAACAGGGTTTTATTGCCGTTGGCGTCGGTGGTGCTGGTGCGGCGGCCGGCGGCGTCGTAGGTGTGGCGGATGCCGTAGGCGGCCCAGATGGCATCGATGTCCTGCTGGGTCTGGTTGCCGGTCAGCAGCGCGCTGCCCTCGGCGCTGAGTTCGCCGCTCAGGCGGCCTTGCAGGTCGTAGCGGGCGGTGATGGTGCGCACTTCGCCGGTGCCTGCCGCATTCACTGTCCTGATTACGTTGCCTACGGCGTCGTAGGTGTAGGTGGTCTGGGTGCCTTCGGTATTGGTCTTGACCGACAGACGGTTCAGCGGGTCATACACATATTGCTGGGACTGGTCTTCGGCGCTGGCTGCCGGGCGCAAATTGGCCAGCGTCGCGCCGGCGAAATAGGCAACCTTGTTCTGGTAGCGCACTGTCTGCGCCACATTGCCGTTCAAATCGTAGACCGTTTCGGTCAGATAGCCTTCGCCGTCGACCCGGCCGACCGCCTGGCCGCGCGCATTGTAGAGGGTGTAGCTGTGGATGTCGTCGGCCGAAACCACGGGCAAAAGATCGGCGAGCGTGCCGGATGCGCGCGCGGCTTGCGGCGTTGCATTGGCATAGGCGATTTTTTCGACTTGCTGGCCGCGCGCATCGTAGCGGTATTCGACCAGATAGCCTTCGCCGTCGAGCGTGGCGCGCAGCAGCCCGTCCTTGTCGTACAGATTGCGCGTGACGCGATCCTCCGCCGAGGCGGACGGAGAGATGGCCGACGGAGCCGGCGTATTCGACAGAACGGCGGTATTGATGGCGGTCGCGTAGCGTATTGCCTGTGTCACGCGCGATGCGCCGTCATAGATGTTCTCGGTGACGAAGCCGCGTTCGTCCACCAGTTTGACCAGGCGGTTTGCCAGGTCGTACGAACGCCAGGTCACGCGGTCGTCCGCGGTGGAGGCCGGACGGATCGCCGAGAGAGCGATATCGGCCGGGCTGCCTTGCGCATCGACCAGCAGGCCGGTGTCGACCGCAGTCGCATAGGCGATGGTCTTCGTGAGCTGGTTGTCCTTGTTGTACAGGTATTCGGTCAGGCTGCCATTGCCGTCGATGTCGGCGATCTTGCGGCCTGCCTCGTCGTACAGCATGAACTGCCGCACGCCGGTCGGGTCTTCGGTCATGCGCAGGCGGTTGTCGGCGTCGTAGGTATACCTGGTTTCGCCCAGCTTCAGAGCCGCGGTGTCGGTCTGGGTAACGCTGACCAGACGTCCCGCCTTGTCGTATGCGGAGGTCGTCGTCAGGCCGTTCGCCAGACGGATCACGGTCTTGTTGTGGGCGTCGTCGTATTGCGTGAGCGTGGTCTGGCCGAGCGCGTCGGTGGTCGACAGCAGACGCCACAGCCCGTCATAGTTGTACTGCGTCTGGTTGCCCTTGGCATCGATGGTCGACAGCAGATGGCCGGACTGGTCATAGATGTACTGCGTTACCGCTTGCGAACCGTCGAGAATGCCGTTGCCGTTGGCATCGATTTTGGCATAGGTGGTTGCGGTCTTGAGTTGGCCGCGGAAGTCGTACACCATGTCGCTGCGCACGCTTCTGGAACGGTCGATGCCGGCCACCCATTGCTGCATGGCGTTTTCGCCAGGAGAGGCATTGATGCTCTGGCCGCCGGCCGAATACATCGCATCGGTGTATTGAATGCTTGCCGTGCGTTCGCCATAGCTGTTATAGCGGTATTCGGTAACCCGCCCCTCGGGGCTGATGATGAAGCGCAGGAGATTGGTGTCGGTATACACGTAGCGCGTGGTCAGCGGTTGCGCAGGCTTGCCCGCGCCGGCGCCGTCCGGGTCGGGTACTGCATAGACCGTTTCGGTCAGCAGCTCGTTGAACCTGGCGCCGAAGGAGCGCACGATCGTATTGCCCGCATTGTCGCGCTGCAGGGTCTGGTTGCCGTTGCCGTCGTACTCCATGACGACGGTATGGCCTTCGCCGTCGACGATCCGGGTGACGTTGCCATTGGCATCGTAAGTGTATTGCGTGACCTGACGCACGCCGTTGACGGACGGTCCGGTCAGCTTCACCAGCTGCCCCTTGGCGTCATAGTCGTAAGTCGTGACGAAACCCAGCGGATCGGTCGCAGTGGTGCGGCGGTTGGCGACGTCGTAGGTGAAACGGGTGACATTGCCAAGGCCGTCGGTCGCGGTCGCCACCTTGAAGTCGGGGCCGATCTGCACATAAGTGAATGCCAGCGACGTGCCGTCGGTCTGCGTGACCGACGCGATGCGCTTGGTGGCGCCGTCGTACGTATATTGGGTCTGGTAGATCCGGCCGTCGGCGATGCTGTTGTCTTCGGAGCTGAGGTCGACCGTGATTGTCGTCAGGCGGTGCTTGTCGTCGTAGCCATACAGCACGCGGGTCACATTCTTTTCGACGCCGTCGCTCTGGATAACGGTACGAACCTGGGTCAGGTCCTTGTTGACGTAGTCGAAGTAGGTGGCCTCGCCGCTGGCATCGACCACCTTGGTCAGGTTGCCCTCGGGGGAATAGGAGTAGGTGACCGTATTGCCGCTCGGGTCGGTCGTGCTCAACATCCGGCCCAGGCCGGTGCTGGCATAGCGCTCCTGGATGCCGGTCTCGCCGTCGGTCCAGGTCAGGAGCTGGGATTTCTTGTCGTACGCGATGGTGTCGTAGGCGCCGGCGCCGCCGGTCGACACATACACGCCCTTGTTGACGTCATACGTATAAACCGATTCGGAGCCGTCGGTATCGGTTCGCGTTATCGTGCTGCCGGCTTTGTTGTAAGGCCCGTTCGCCTTGGCATAGCGGTACAGGCCGATCCAGTTGTCGTCGTTGTTGTCGTCGCTGTACTGCCCCTGGCTGTTATAGGTGCGCACCCGCGCAATGTCGACACCGTGCGCCACCAGCCTGTCGTCGAAGTTTTGCAGTACCAGGTTACCGGTCGCGGCATTGATGTAAGCCTTTTCGCCGTTGCGCCCCTGCCCTGCCGAGCCGGTCACGCCTTGCTGGCCGAGGGTCGTGAGCGAAGTAAGGTTTAACCCAAGGCTGTTGCCGCTGACAATCGCTACCATATTCTTGTCCTTTTCTTTTTCAGGCTAGATGCACGCAACCCGGTTTTGCCGATTTGACAATCAGCAGCGCCGGGACAAGACACCGCAAAATTGGATTTCATCTCCCCAAGGTATCCGTTGAATTCGGAATTGGTTTAGGGGAATTTGCAGTCAATTGTGAAAAAGAAAGGAATGGCTGGGAAACTGGGGGCTGTCGATTGAAACTTGACCAGTTTTAAGGGGGGGGGCAATTGAAAGCAGCGCGGCTGCCCTCGGGGAGGCGATTCGGAAACGGTCGCTGTGATGTGCCTCCACGCGGTTGCGTCGGGCAGGCCGAATGACTTTGCGCTGTCTTATTCACAGGACGCCTGGGGCGTGGGAAGCAATAGCGAGAGGAAGCGAAAGCAGTCCCCGCTATCATTGTTGTGGGGAGCTGCTTTCATGCGGAAATTCTTCCTGTTCCAAGAGCACCCGCACGTCAACGCAGCCGTCTTCCCATGTTTTTGCCGCCGTAAAATTCTTCTGAGGCGCTTTTGCACACCTGTTTATAAAAGCGGTCGCCGTCTTCAATAGTAAAACCGGCTCCTACAAAACATCCTCGCGCTACCTCCTGAAGCGTATGCCTACTTCCGCTTGCGTCGTCATACACGGCGTTGAGGCATCCCACGAGCACCATCACATCCTCTTTGGACAAGCGTTCTTCACCACTCATCAATCTCGCGTGGTTGATACACGCGACGACATTGGCGCTCGTGAACGAGTCACCCAATCCCGAACTGTCCTCGAATCCATTGCCTTGCTCGTTCAGCTTGAAATGAGCGATAGCTAGATTCTCCATGTTCTTCGCGGCCGACATGGGCCTGAGATCTTCGAGTGCCGCGGGATCATTACTCAAGCGAAACTCCTGAAAACGGGCCTCGAGCTTGTGCAACAGCGGCCCCATCACGCTGGTATTTCTTTTCAATATGTTTTTTGACGGGTCTTCGAACATCAGGCTCTCGTCGATCTTGTAGGTTTCGTCCGGCGATAGCACGCCGTGGTCGGCCAAGGTTTTCATGATGACTTTTTCAGCATGTCCCCAGTGCTCGTCCTGAGCATAGACCTGCCTGAAATTCAAGAGGGCCTGGCCGGCAGCAAACTGTGCTTCCTCGCTGAGCTTGCCGTCTTTCTGAAGCAATGCCTCCAGCGACTCCACGCACTGCCTCGGTGTCAAGCCTCTCGCCTCGGATGCCTCTTTGAAATGCTTGTAGCCTTGGAGCACGAACGGTCGAGTGATCGACCTTGAGGTGTACCCTCGAGCGCCGGTTTCTTCATTGGGAGTACCCGTCAGCGCATACTTGTTTTTCTTGTCGTACAGGCTGCTCTTCGTCAAATCGGGATCTTTTGGAACATGGGGAGGGGCATATTTGGCGATATGCTCAGCCTTTACGAGATGGCCTTTGAGGCAAGTGAGGCTCTTCACCAGCGACTGATGCGCCTGCTCGGTGTTTATCATGTGCATGACGTGTACCTTGGTGGCCGCCCGATAGTCGGTCATGGTCACGAATTGGTTGTTGCCGCACGTCCTAATGAGGTTAATGGGATTAATGGAGCGATTGTTCAGCTTCTGCTCTTCAGGGCTGCTGCTGTGGTAGCGCTGGAAGTATTCTTTCGCCGCTTCGGTGGCTTTATTGAGTCTCTCGTTGCTGGTAAACCCGCCTTTCCCGTCGTGCAAAGAGGTGGTGGACAGGAAGAAATCATTGGCGGTCTTGTCGTAGAGATAACCGGCGCCTGCAAGATACATGGCGTACTTCATCAACTGAAACGAAGACTTGGGGCTACCACCTGTTTGGCCTTTCGAAGACCTCTCTCGTGTTTTCGGGATTTGGGCGGCACGAGGAGCAGCAGAAGCGGCTGCTAGTTCATGATTTGCCCCGGGGGCGAGCTGGGCGGCTGTCTTGTGAAGCGCCAGCCTTGCAACCGTAGTGAGATGGCTGTTCCTTATCATCTTGATCTTCCACATCCTGACGTTAACGTTAAGTATTTGCATAGTACTGCCAAGTTAATAACAAAACTTGACAATTCGTATATGTGCCAATTCTCGCCGCATGGTTCCATCGGTTTTGCATGTTTGGACGATCAGAACAAGAAATTGAAAGCCGGAAATACCAGTTCAGCAGATAGTGCGCAAGAAGGAAATACTGGGCAGCAAAAAACTTTCCCTGGAATTTATGCCGGAGGAAAAAGTTGCGCACACATGATCCGAAAGGAGCTACAAACTCAGAGGGAACGGCAGATTCAGCAGCAAAATCGAGCTGCGGAAGAAATTCAAGCCATATGGCGCGGCTATGCTGTACGAAGTGAATTTTCATCCAAACAAGAGTGGAAAAGCATACGGCCAAGCTAAAGCATTTTCGAAATGAAATGCTTTAGCTTGGCCGTACCCGCCAGTATGGCGATAATGCGCCGGATCAGTGCCGGTCTGAATCCCGGTTCAGACCCGGAATCAGATCGGCCAGCGTGCCGCCGGCATGGGCACGCGCGCCGAGGACGCGGCGGGCCAGGCGCTGGAATGCTTCCTGGTCCGCCACTTCGCCGCTGAGCACGGCTTCCGCGTAGCGCGCCGAGAGACTTTGCGGGTCCAGCCGCAGAGCGCGTTCGATGCTCAACTTCGCTTCCTCGCGCCGCCCTTGCAGCGCAAGCGCGACCGCCAGACCGCCGTGGGTTTCACCGAAGTTGCGGTCCAGCGCCATGGCCGCCTCGAAATTCTGTTGCGCGGCAGCCAGGTCTTTTTTCATCAGGTTGCACCATGCCATGCCATGCCAGGTGCCGATGTGGTTGGGCATGAACGACACTGCGGTCTTGAACTCGGACAACGCCTGGTCGAGATTCATTTCCAGCAAATGCGTCATCGCACTTGCCGACCAGACACGTCCATCCTGCGCGTTCTGGGCAAGTGCCCGCGCCAACAGCGATCTGGCGGTTGCCACATCCCGTTCGCCAAGCGCGACCGAGCCGCGCGTGACGAGCGCCTCGATATGATTCGGATTGCTTTGCAATGCAGCTTCCGACAAGGACTTGGCTTCGCCGAGCCTGTTTGCATCCAGATACATCAGGCTGGCAACGCCCGCAGCCGCCACATCGAGCGTCTTCTCCCGCAGGCGTGCCTCGATCAATGCAAACGCCTCGTCGAAGGCGCGCAGATGGTGCAGGCAGCGCAACAGCATGGCAAAGCTGTCCGGGGGAGCGTCCGGCGCTCCCGGAAGCGAGCGCAACAGATCCCGCGCCTGATCGTATTTGTGCTGCCGGAACTGTGCATACGCCAGATTGAACGCCACTACGGCGGAATTGACTCCCTCGGCAATGAGTTCGCTGAGCAGGCTCTCGGCTTCCGCATAGCGTTTCTCCGCAATCCACAGGGTCGCCTGGCTGTGCCGGAGGAAAACGTTGCGAGGCTCGATGCCAAGCGCACGTTCCAGATACTGCTGTGCGGTCTTGAATTCGCCGAGTGCAAGCGCGCAATCGAACGCATCCGTCAATAATGAAAAATTCTGCGGGTCCTGTTCCATGAACGCCTGAAGCCGGGCTAACCGTGCCGCAGAATGCTGCGTCGCTTGTTCCATCATCTTCCCTTTCTTATGTATCTCTAACAGCGCAGATCGATTTCGCCGATGCTGCGTATGATCTGCCCCAGCCTCTTCAGCGCATTCTTGTGAATCTGTGACACCCGCCCTTTCGTCACGCCCAGAAGCGTTGCAATCTCGTCGAACGGAACCTGTTGCAGGTAGTGGTATTTGACGACCCGCCTTTCATTGTCGGGCAATTGCCCGACCAGCTCGTCAATCCGTTGACGCAATTGCTTCAGTTCGACGCGATGGTAGGTATTGTCCGGATAGGACGCCTCTTCGGATTGGGAAACTCCCGAGTCTTCCAGCGCAAAGCCGATTGCAAGTTCGACTGCAAGTTCGGCCAGATAACCGAACACCGCATTCGAATCCGCAGGTTCAGGCGCCTCATCCTTCAGCGATTTGACACGGGCGGCAAGGATGCGTTGCCGCGCACTGACCTGCACTTGCTTCTCGCTCAACGATTCTATCCCGTTCAGTATCGCACCAGTGATGCGCGGGGCAGCGAAGGTCTCGAACTTCACTCCCCGATCAGGATCGAAACGGTCGATGGCTTCCATCAAGCCTATCGATGCGTATTGCATGTAGTCCGAAAATTCCAGTTCGATATAAGTCCGTTTCGCATACAGTTTTGCCGCCATGATGCGTGCGAAAGGAAGATAAAACTCGATGACCTGCTCGCGTACGGACGGGTCGGCGCCGCTGCGGAACGCGACCCATGCCGGCGTCATGTCTGTCGTCTTATCGAACTGCACAGGCTCCACGCTCGGACATCCCGCCAAGTCAGGAAAAAGTACCCAGCAACGCGCGCACCACGAGGTTCCAGCCGTCGATCAGCACGAACATCAGAATCTTGATCGGCAAGGCGATGGAAGCCGGCGGCACCATCATCATGCCAAGGGACATCAGCGCACTCGACACGATCAGGTCGATCAGCAGGAACGGCAGGAAAATCACGAATCCGACCTGGAACGCCGAGCGCAATTCCGACAGCATGAAGGCCGGGATCAACTGAATCATGTTGATGTCTTCGATCGTCTTCGGCTGTTCCGCTTTCGACAACTCCACCATCAAGGCCAGATCCTGTTCCCGCGTCTGGCGCACCATGAATTCCCGGATCGGCTTGATCGCTTCGGCGCCGGCCTTTTCGGCCGACAGCTTGCCGCTCATGAAGGGTTGAAACGCCTTGGTGTTAACTTCCTGCAGGGAGGACGACATCGTAAACAGCGTCAGGAAAAGCGCAAGGCTGATCACGACGGTGTTCGGCGGCGTCTCCTGCATTCCCATCGCATGCCGCAACATCGACAGCACGATGACGATGCGGATGAACGAGGTCATCGACATCAGTATTGCCGGCGCCAGGCTGAGAACCGTCAGGCCGAGCAGGATTTTGATCGCGGAAGAAATCTCGCCGGCAGCGCCGGCGCCGCCGGCAAGGCGGATCTGCACGCCGGGAAG
>DASVLY010000414.1:0-7595 GCA_036384635.1 Noviherbaspirillum sp.
CCGTTCATGTCGTACTTGTAGCCGCCCACCGATACCGGCCCCTGGGCGAGCGCATAGACGCGCCCGTCCGGCCCCTTCAACGGCGCCAGGATCAGTGCGCCGCCGACCAGGCTGCGCGCATCGCCGATCGACGTCACCGTCACATCGAGCGCATCGCCCGGGCGCGCGAACGGCGACAGGCTGGCGGTCACCATCACGGCGGCGACGTTGCGGCTTTGCACATCGTCCGGAGTGACAGCCACGTCGAAACGGGACAGCATGTTGGCAATCGATTGGCGCGTCGTCTTGTTGCGCGCCGAGTCTCCGGTGCCGGCAAGCCCTGTCACCAGACCATATCCGACCAGCGCGTTTTCGCGCCAGCCGGATATCTTGCCGATGTCCTTGATGCGGATTGCCTGCGCATTGCCTGTGCCGCAAACGAGGCTGCCCAATGCCAGTGCGCAGCAGAGAAGGAACTTTTTCATCTTCATCACAGCCCGAACCACGTCAACAGCCGCTGCCACCACGCAGAGCGCTGCCTGTCGGCCAGATCGCCATCGCCGATATAGCTGATCTTCGCATCGGCCAGCCTGCTCGACAGCACGGTGTTGGCATCCGATACATCCTGCGGCCGCACCCGTCCTTCCACCCTGATCTGTTGCCGCTCGTTGTTGACTTCCAGCAGATGTTCCCCGGCGATGACAAGGTCGCCGCTTTCCGTAATATCTTTCACCGCCACCGTGATCTGTGCCAGCACCTTGCCTTCCCTTTGCGTACGGCCGCGTCCGTCGAGCTGGTTGTTGACCCTGAGGGCGGCGGCATTGCTGCTTCCCGGCGTCTCGATAGCGCCTCCGATGCTGGCGTCGCGCCCGGTGGAAGTGTTGGCGGCGCTGGTTGCGCTTGAGTTTTCATACACCAGCACCGTGAGCAGTTCGCCGCGGCGATGCGCCTTGTGATCGGAAACCAGCGACTGGTAAGAGTTTTCCTGATACAGGCTGGCCGCTTGCGCAGTGCTGGCCCATGCCAGCGTCGCGCAAAGCGTCATGGTGCGGCGTGAACAAAACATTTTCATTACATCCCCTCTGCCTGGACAACGCCGGCGGACACGACGCGCGCGACGACGGTATCCGTACCGTTCTCCGCTTTGACCCGCAATGCCTGCCCGATTGCCGCATCCTGCTGCGCCAGTGCCAGCGTTTCAATCAGTACGCTTCCTTGTGCGATGACCAGCTTCACCAGGTCGCCGCGAAAGACCATGCCCGGCTGCGACAAGTGGCTGCGCGTCACCACCTGCCCGCCTGCCAACGGCTTCTTCAACCGCATCGATCCATGCAGATCGGCGCTTGCGAGCGGCTCGTTCGGCAGTGCCGAAATATCTTCGTTTTTCAGTTCGAAATCCGCATCCGACACCACGCTTCCTTCCTGCAGATCGCGCCGCGCGATATAGACGGGCTGGCTGCCCTTTACGCTAAACGGCACAGTCACCGAACGATAGGCGATGCCGTCGATGTAAATATCCACCCATACCGGCAGACGCGGATAGACATGCTTCAAGTCGACCGTGCGCGGTTTGAACGCAAGCTCGCCGGCCGGCAACTCCAGATCGGCAACCGGCGCCGCAGGCTCGACTTCGACCGCCTGGAATCGTGCGCCAAGCTCCTTCAGCAGATATTGCCTTGCGCTTTCCACCAGCGGCTGTGCAGAGACCACGCGGCCGGCCGATTGCAGTTTCACTGCTTGCGCCCCGCTCCACTCCGCCTTTACGCCGGCTGCCGACAGCCGATGCCGGACCAGTTGATCCAGTTCCAGGCGCGACAGCCGTTCCATGTACCCGATGTGCGGTGCGCGCGCGACGCGCAGGCTTTCCGCCATGTTCTTCAGTTGTGCGTCGGCTGCATCGACCACCGCGACATCGGCTAGCGTGACATCGTGCCCGGTTACCACGGCATCGGGCTTGAGTTGCAGCCGGACCGTCGCCGGTTGGGCAGCCTGGCTCCAGCCGGCCGCCATCCATGCCGTCGCCAGTGCGGCGGCATGCAGCAGTACGCGTCTGAAGTACACCATGCGGCCCTCTACCGGCGCAGGTTGTTGCTCATGCCGAGCATTTCATCCGACGCCTGGATGGCTTTCACGCTCATCTCGTAGGCACGCTGCGCGACCATCAGGTTCACCATTTCTTCGATCATCTTCACGTTGGACGACTCGATGAAGCCTTGGCTCATCGAGCCGAAGCCGTTTTCACCCGGCTTGCCGTAAATCGCCTCCCCCGACTTTTCCGAAGCGCGGTACAGGTTTTCGCCGAGCGCGGTCAGGCCGGACGGATCGGCAAAGCTCGCCAGTTCGATGCGCCCCACTTCCACGGCTTCTTTCTGGCTGCCGGAGCGGGCCAGCACCTGGCCGTCCGGCTTGATCGTAATATCTTTCGCATCCGTTCCGACATGAATGCTCGGCTTGATCGGATTGCCGTCGGCTGTCGCGAGGAAACCATCGCGGTTCACCTGGAGCGAACCGCCCCGGCTGTAGGCATGCGTGCCATCGGGCAGTTCGATTTCCAGGAGACCGTCGCCCTGGATGGCAAGGTCGAGCGGCACGCCGGTCTGCTTCAATTCCCCTGCCATGAACAGTTTGGCCAGGGAGGCAACGCCGACGCCGGTGCCATGCGCCATGCCGACGGCTGCCTGCGCATTGTCGACCGGCGCAGTCCTCGCCGCTTCGCGGTAGACCAGATCCTGAAAACTGACGCGGCCTTTTTTGAAGCCGGGCGTATTGATGTTGACAAGATTGTTCGCAATCGTGTCCACGTTCATTTGCTGCGCCTGCATGCCGGTCGCGGCGATATAAAGCGAGTCATTCATGGTCGTTAAAATTCACCAAGTTTACGGATGGTTTTCTCAAGCACTTCGTCATATCCCTGAACCACTTTTTGCATCGATTCGAAATGGCGCAGCGTTTCCGTGAGCCGCACCATTTCATGCGCCGAGTTCACGTTCGAATTCTCCTGATAGCCGGCGCGCACGACAGCAGTCGAGCCGGCGTCGGCGATCCGCGCGTTTCCCTGGCTGAACATGCCGTTGCCAAGCGGCGTCAATGCATCCGGATTGGCGAAGCGCACCAGCTTGATCTGGCCGAGAATGCGCTCGCCCTGGCGCACTTCGCCATTGCGTGCAATCGTCACTGCCGAGCCCGTCACCGACAATTCGCCGCCGACGCCCATCAGCACATATCCCTGCGATGTGACCAGGCGGCCGCGGGAATCGGCGTTCAGGCTGCCCTGGCGCGTATAGCAGATGCCGTTATCGGTCATGACCTCGAAAAAACCTTCGCCGTCGATGGCGACATCGAGCGGATTGCCGGTTTGGCGCAACGTGCCGGCGCTGGCGTCGACCACGGTCCGTGTCTGCGCAAGCGCGGCGCTTGCCTGCGCATGTCCATCGTTTGCCGCAGCATCCATGTAGCTGCCGAACGCATTGTTCATCGATACTTCCCGCTTGTACCCGGGAGTCAGCACATTGGCCAGGTTCTGGCTGATGCTGTTCATGCGCAGCAGATCGTTTTGCATGCCGATGGCGGCTACTGTCATCAAATCCAAGCTTTGTCTCCGTTGACCTTGTTACAAACTCACCATTCCATATGACTTCAGGTTCACCGAATTCGGGATTTCCGCCAGCGACAAGATGCGCATGTGCGGCAGCACGCGCTCCGACAAGGCGCGCATATGCCTGCGCAAGTCGGGAGAACACAGCAGCACCGGCAGCATATTGCTCTTCATCATCCGCTCCGCCTGCGCTGCAAGGCGCCCCAGCAGTTGTTCGGCAAACTTGGGCTCGACCGCGATGGTGCTCGTCATCTCCACCGTGCGGATGCTTTGCATCAGGGTCTGCTCGATCATCGGATCGAGCGTCAGCACATGCAGCGCCGGCATCTCGCCCAGCAGCGACTGGCAGATGGCCGCGCCCAGTTTCTGCCGCACCAGCTCCGTCAGATAATTGAGATCCTTGTTGATGCGGCCTGCATCGGACAGCGTTTCCAGGACCGCCTCCAGGTTGCGGATCGAGACTTTTTCCCTGAGCAGGTTCTGCAGCACCTTTTGCACATCCCCGACCGACATCACCGTGGGAATCAAGTCCTCGACCAGTCCCGGCTGCTGCTGCCGCACGCGCTGCAGCAGCTTGTCGGTTTCGGCGCGCGTGAGCAGCATCGACGATTGCTGCTTCAGCACTTCGCTCAGATGCGTGATGAAAACGGTCTGTGCATCGACCAGCGTATATTTGGCCGCGCGCGCCGCTTCCTTTTCCGAGTCCTCGATCCAGACCGCCGGCAGGCCATAGGTCGGTTCGCGCGTTTCCACTCCTTTCACGGCACGGACATCGCCGCCGCCGTGAATGGCCAGCGTGCGCTCGCGCATGATTTCGCCGCGGCCGGCCAATACGCCGAAAATGGTGATTTCATACGCATTGGCGCTTAAGCGGGGCGAATCGCGAAAGCGCACGCGCGGCAATACCATGCCGGACTCCAGCGCGTATTGTTTGCGAAGCGCGGAAATGCGTTCCATGAACATCGTTTGTTCGCCGCCCACCATGGGAGCCAGACTGGCGCCGACCAGGATTTCGATCGGTTCGACCTGCAGCATGTCGTAAGCGTCCTGCTCTTCTTCCGTTTTGGTTTCTCCAACCGCTTGATCCGGCATCTCGCCGTCTTCGCTTGCACGCCTGCGCGCAATCAGCGCCACGCCAAGCAGGACGGCCATGATGACCAGAACCGGAATCGAGGGAATCCCCGGCAGCAGAATCAGCGTCGCCAAGGCGGCAATCACGACGAATAGCGCCTTGGGAAAGGACGTGATCTGGCGCAGCGATTCGAGGCTCAGGTTGCCGTCGGACGCGGAGCGCGTGACGATAATGCCGGTGCCCACCGCAATCACCAGCGCCGGCACCTGGGTGACGATGCCGTCGCCGACCGTCAGCAGCGTGTAGGTCTGCAGCGCCTGATCCCAGCGCATGCCCATCTGCATGACGCCGATCACCAGGCCGCCGACGATATCGATCAGCATGATCACGATACCGGCAATTGCATCGCCCTTGACGAATTTGCTGGCGCCATCCATCGCGCCGTAAAAACCGGTTTCCTTTTCCAGATTCTTGCGCCGGCGTTTGGCTTCTTCCTGGTCGATGAAGCCCATGTTCAGGTCGGCGTCGATGCTCATCTGCTGGCCCGGCATGCTGTCGAGCGTGAAGCGGGCCGCCACTTCGGAAACCCGCTGCGCGCCGTTGGTCACCACCACGTACTGCACCACGACGAGAATCAGGAAGACGATCAGGCCGATCACATAGTTGCCGCCGACGACGTAGGAACCGATCGCCGAGATCACGCGTCCGGCATCGGCATCCGACAGGATCAGGCGCGTTGCGGCGACGTTCAGCGACAGGCGGAACAAGGTGGCGATCAGAAGGAGCGACGGGAAGGTGGAAAACTCCACCGGCTTGGGAATGTAAAAAGTCAGCAGCAGGATCAGCAGCGCGAAGCTGAAATTGGCCAGGATCAGGAAATCGAGCAGGCCGGAGGGAATGGGCGTAAACAGGATGGTGAGCACGCCCACCACCAGCAGCACCATCGCCAGATCGGCATGATCAGCGAATACGCGACGCCAGGCCGACATCAGGCAGCCCTCCCCGACGCCCGGCGCGCTTCACGCATCGCATAGACCCACACCATGATTTTTGCGAGCTGCGGATAGAGCTTTTCCGGCACGTAGCTTTCGTAATCGACTTCGCGAAACAGCGTGCGCGCCAGCGCCCTGTTCTGCACGACCGGAATATGATGGCGGCCGGCCGCCTGGCGCATCTTGCGTGCCAATTCTCCTGCGCCCTTGGCAACCAGTTGCGGCGCGCTTGCGGCGCCGTGCTGGTACTTGAGTGCGACTGCGATACGGGTGGGATTGGTGATCAGCACGTCCGCCGATGGCAGGTTGCGCATCGCGGCACTGCGCTTGAGCATTTCCTTGCGCAATTCGCGAATGCGCGAACGGATGCGCGGGTCGCCCTCGCGCTGCTTGGATTCGTCGCGCACGTCGCGCCGGCTCATGCGCATGCGCTTGGCAAATTCCCAGCGGGTGTAGGCGTAGTCGATTACCGCGATCACGAGCAGCGTCAATAGCAGTTTGACCAATACGCCCGCAGTGATATCGACCAGCGTTTTCGCATATCCCTTGGCATCGACCGCAGACAATGCGACCAGACCGGCGATGTCGTCCCGGATCGCAAGGTAGGCGACGGTGCCGAGAATGAGCAGCTTCAGAATGCTTTTCACTGTCTCATAAAGCGTGCGCAGCGAGAACAGCCGCTTGAAGCCGGTACTGGGATTGAGCCGGTTAAAGTCCGGCGATAGCGGTTTGACGGTAAACAACGGGCCGGTCTGAAACAGATTGACGAGGATGGCCGTGATGGCCAGCGCAAGAAAGAGCGGTGCGAGGATATGCAACATCTGCAGCGCCAGCTGGCCGATCCAGGCCGCCACACCGTCCGCGCTCCAGTCCAGCCGCGATGCCTGCACAAAAACCATCTGCTGCAGCCGTGCCGATTGCCGCAATCCGTCCCAGCCGCTGGCATACAGGGTGCCGACCATCGCGGCCAATACCGCCACCGAGGTAAAGTCCTGGCTCTTGGCAACCGACCCTTGCTTGCGCGCTTGCTCAAGCTTGTAAGGAGTTGCTTCTTCGCTAAGGTCGAAATCCTGGTCTGCCATTTACAGCACCTGTTCCCAATACGTAAAGATCGATGCGTACACCCGTCCCATGACGGGACCAAGATATCCAATGGTCAAGGCAAACATTGCTATCCCGGCGGTGATCTTGACCGGAATACCAACGACAAAAATATTCATTTGAGGCAAAACACGCGACATCACTGCCAGCCCTGCCTCCACGACAAACAGGCAAAACATCACGGGCGCGATCAATGCGGTCCCGAGAGAAAACATCAGGCCGAACTGGCGTAACACCGCCTCCATCGGCAGCGCAGAAAAACCTGCGCCGGGCGGAACCTGTTGAGCGGAAAACGCAATTCCGCGCAACAGCGCATGATGCCCGTCCATGCCAAAGAACACGGCCACAGCCAGCATATTCAACATGGTCGCAAATAACGGCGAGCCTTTGCGCGTGACCGGATCGAACACGCTTCCGATACCAAAGCCGCTCTGGATGTCCAGCACCTTGCCCGCCACGGAAAACGCGCCGAATGCCGCGAACACGCCAAACGCCAAAGTCGCTCCGACCAGCAGTTCGGCCAGAGAGGCCGCAATGACCGGACCGAGCGACAACGGCATATTCACTGGCCGCAGCCCCAGGCCCGAAACCAGCAGAACACTAAGAGCGAGCGTAAACAGCACCCGCACTGTAACCAGCCCCGCCAGACTGGAAAAAATCGGTGTCATTACCAGCACTACCCCGAGCCTGAGCGCCAGCAAGTAGACGCCCATTGCCCACATCGGATCGACGTCGATCGCCATAACGGCTCACCGCGTCAAAAATACGAAGGAATATTGCTGATCAAATTCGTCGCGAAAGCGAGCAATCTCTTAAGCATCCAGGGGCCGAAAACGACAAGCACCAAAACCGCGGC
>DASVLY010000415.1:0-3972 GCA_036384635.1 Noviherbaspirillum sp.
CGTTCCGTCCGATCGGCTTGCGCCTGGTGCGCATTATCGTCATGGTTGCGTTGTGCTGTGCTGGGGGGGCAATCGCGCTACAGACGCTGTATGCGATCCGCAATGAGCGTTCCGCCTTCGATGCGCGCATCCATGAAATTACCGTGACCCGGCTGCCGATGCTGAGTTCGGCATTGTGGGATATCGACCCCAGGCTTGCGCAAACGCAGATCAACAGCATTGTCGCCATGCCTCAGGTCGACAGCGCGTTCCTGGTTACTGCTGCAGGCATCAATCTGCATGCAGGCGACCGGACAGCACAGGCGAGGAGCGACACTGCCGACGCCAGGCTTGATATCATGCCGCCGGGCGGAACCGGCAATTCGCTCGGGCATCTGTACATTCTCTTCGATCACGATTACCTGCTGCGGCAAGTGTTGATCGATATCGCCCTTACTACCACATTCACCGGATTGTTCGCGGCGCTGCTGTGTGTTCTTCTGATCCGATTTTTACGCGTTGAAGTCAGCATTCCGCTACAGCGCCTGCTGTCGCATGTGAACACGCTCTCGCCCGACGCGCTGGGCATACCTTATTCATCCGGTCGGCCCATGCGCGCCTGGCGCGATGAACTGGACCAGTTGGCAGAAGGATTCGCGCTGTTGCACAGTTCGATCGCTCGTTATGTGGATGAGCGCAACCGCGCTGAAGCGGCGCTGGCACAGGAACGCGACCAGCTCGAGGTCAAGGTTGCCGAACGCACGCAGGACTTGGAAGCCGCGCGCGACAAGGCCGATCTCGCCAGCCGCACCAAGAGCGAATTTCTGGCTAACATGAGCCATGAGATCAGGACGCCGATCAATGCGATTACTGGCTTTACGACGCTGGCGCTGCGCACCACACTTAGCCCCAAACAGAGCGATTACCTGCAGAAGATACAGAATGCGGCGCAAGGTTTGCTGCGTATCATCAACGACTTGCTGGACTTTTCAAAGATCGAAGCGGGCCATCTCGACATGGAACGCATTCCTTTTCGTCTGCATGACGTGATCGACACGACCATTGCGTATATCAGTATACCGGCGCAGAACAAGGGACTCGCAGTGAGAGTGCGCGTCGGGTCCGAGGTGTCGCAGCGCTGGATCGGGGATCCGCTGCGCCTGGGCCAGGTGCTGACCAACCTGTGCAGCAATGCAGTCAAGTTCACCGAACAGGGCGAGGTGGAAGTGCGCGTGGAACTCGCGTCGGCTGTGGCGCAATCGGCACGCCTGCTGTTCTCGGTGCGCGACACTGGTATTGGCTTGACGCCCGAACAGGCCGGCAAGCTGTTTCAGGCATTCATTCAGGCGGATACCTCGATTACCCGCAAGTTTGGCGGCACTGGTTTGGGGTTGGCAATCAGCCAGCGGTTGGTCGGGATGATGAATGGGCGTATCTGGCTGGAGAGTCAGCCGGGTGTGGGTACCACCTTCTTCTTCGAGGTGGAACTCGGCGTGGATCATGAGGAGTTTTCCACCGATTGCACAAGCGCGCACATCGCCACCGCCGGCTCCCCCTCGCTACATCTGGCGGGCGCGCGCTTGCTGGTGGTGGAAGACAACCCGATCAATCGGCAACTGGCGCGCGAACTGCTCGAACAGGAAGGGGCGGAGGTATGGATGGCCGAAAACGGAAGAGTTGCGCTGGAAAGCCTGCAGTCGTTCGACGCCGGCCACTTCGACGCAGTGCTGCTTGACTTGCAGATGCCGGAAATGGACGGTTATCAAACCGCTGTGCGTATCAGGCAACTACCGATGGGAATGCATCCGCCTTTGATTGCGATGACTGCGCACGCGACAGAGGAGGAACGCGAGCACTGCCTTGCGGCGGGCATGCAAGACCACTTGACGAAGCCAATCGATCCACAATTGATGGCGTCAACGCTCCTCCGCTGGATTGATCGGGAAAAACTGGAATCGCGAGCTGCTCCCGCACCACGTACGCATACGGCGGACACGCCAGCCAACTGGCCCGCCACCTTGGCGGGTATCGACATATCGGCGGCGTTGAAGCGCTGCGGCAATGATTCCGCACTGATGCGCAACCTGCTGCTGCAGTTTCATCATCACTACGCCGACGCTGCAGTGCAATTACGCCAACTTTGCGCGCAAGGGGATTTCAGCGAGGCAAAATCGCTGGTGCATTCCATCAAGGGTGCAGCAGCCAATCTGGCAATGCGTGAACTGGCCGAAGCGGCATCCATGTTGGAGCGCAGCTTGAACGAAGAGCTGGTCAAGCAATAAGTACACGACGGGGGGGGGGGCAGGTCAGGGCTGCGGTAGAACGCCGTCCAGCAGTGCCCGCATGCATTGCCAGTGTGAGCCTTTCCAGAACACACGGCCGCAGATCTCGCAGAGGGTGAAACATTCGTAGCGGTTCCAAACGGCAGGTGCGACGCGCTGCTGCACCAGTGTCTTTTCTATAGGATGCAGCGGCGCATTGCAGTGCAGGCATAATGAAAACGGCCGTGAGCTACGTCCGAGGTCGAGGCGTTCGAAGATTTCGCGTAATTGCTGCACTGATTTTAGTGCATGCACATAGCAGCCGTGTGTGATCTCGCGGCGCTTGAGCAGTTCGCGGTCGCGCGTCAATACAATGCGGCCTTCTCGCGCGGAAATGGCCGCAATCTCGCTGTCGCGGAAGTTGTTGTCGTAAAGCGTATCGAAGCCAGCCATGCGTAGCAGGCGAGCGAGTCCGCCCAAGTGCGCGTCGGCAACGAAGCGTGTCACGCGCAGAGCATGCGCACGCACCCGCAGCAGCGGCGTTATGTCCAGTGTTTCGTATCTGGGGTAGACAGCAACGCGGTCGCCCTCTCTGATCTGGCGGTCGAACCCCACCGACTCGCCGTTGACCAGCACCAATTCGACCTCGGTGTGGGGCACGCCGAGCGCTTCGATCATGTGTTTGGTTGTTGCCGCCCGCGCGCAACGGCAGGTAAAGGAACGCTTGCGTCGCTCGGGAGGGAGAAAGCCGTTCAACTCCTCATAGAAACGGAATGTCGCGGTAACCATAGTTTGAAACTTCTGTTCATGGCCGAAGGAAAGTACACATGAACGGGATATGGCTCAACGGGCTGTCTTCTCGAACTCATCTGACCTAACTCCTTCGCAAAAGTGTGTTGTATGTACTGTTGTAAGTATAGAACCGGACAGACGCCAATGTCTTGAGGTGGATACATCATGCCGCTGCTGATAGAGAAGACGTCAATGCAACAGGGAAATGGCAGGGTCCACCATCCGTTTCAGCAGCAGCGCGGTCATTTCTTGCGCGTTGACTGCCTTGGAAATCACATAGCCTTGTGCTTCATCGCAATCGTGCTGCCGCAGAAACGTTAACTGTTCCCTATATTCAACTCCCTCGGCAATAACTTTCAGCCCGAGGCTGTGTGCCATCGCGATAATTGCCGATGTAATCGAAGTATTGTCGGCGGCACTGGGAATGCCCCGGATAAATGCTTTATCGATCTTGAGCGTGTCCACCGCCAGGTGCTTCAAACGGCGGAGGGAGGAATAACCAGTGCCGAAATCGTCGATCGCAATAGTCATGCCGCTGCCTTTCAGGCGGAGAAATACGTCGGCGCTGCGTTCAACCGATGGCAGCATGTTTTCGGTGATTTCAAGCTCCAGCGTCACACCATTCGCCAGCGGCTGATGCTGCTGCATGGCTGCGCCGATGGCATTGATCATGTGGTTGAGCTGACGTCCTGAAACATTAATCGCGATTCTGAGCGGCGTTAGCCGTTGCGACGACCAACTGACAGCTTGCGACAGCGCGGTATTCAGCACCCAGTCGCCGATTGCTTCGATGAGTTCGCTTTTTTCGGCGACAGGAATGAATTCCTCGGGAGGAATCATTCCACGTGTGGGGTGCTGCCACCGCAGCAGCGCTTCTACCCCGACGATGGCGCCGGAACCAAGCGCGATCTGCGGCTGATAGTACAGCTCGAATTCTCCT
>DASVLY010000416.1:0-4120 GCA_036384635.1 Noviherbaspirillum sp.
GAGCGGCTTATCGACTGTGGTGACATTGCTGACCGAAGGATGGATGTGCAAAATGATATTGCCGTCTTCATCGATCTGTGGCGTGACATCAAGCGCGACGCCGGAGAAGAAGGGCTGAACCGTCACACTGGGACTGGTCGTCGTGGTTGTGCCGGTAGCCACAGTGCTCGAACTGATGTTAGTAACAAAGAATTCGTCCTTGCCGACCTTGAGCACCGCCTTTTGATTATTCAAGGTCGCAATACGCGGACTCGACAACACGTGTACAGTACCTTGCGTCTCCAGGAAGGAAATCAGCGCCGCAAAGTTATTGGTCTGAAATGCGAGGCTGAACAATGATCCTGCTGCGGCACCTGCAATACCGAGGTCGAGACTGGTGTTGGCCGTGATGGCGGCATTGCCTGTGGCACCCGTGGTCGGATTGACACTGGAGACGGTCGTCGTCAAGGTGTTGGATTTTGCCGCAGACGACAAACTGGTTCCCGGCGACAGGAAACCTGTGGCGACACGGTTGTTGCTGATCCCGGCAAACGAGGCGAACGATGCCCAGTTGATCCCGCTCTGATAGCTGTCGTTCAATTGCACTTCCAGGATTTTCGCTTCGAGGATCACCTGACGGTCGACTGCCAATTGAGCCGCTTTCAGATAGGCGTTGACGTTCTTCAGCTCGTCCCACATCGCGCGCACCACCACCACACCGGATTGCGGACTGACGACCACACTGCGGCCTTCCTTGTTCCCGACGATCGCCTCCAATGCGGCTTTCAGTTCGCTCCAGAAATCGCTGCTGGAAGTCGTGCTGATCTTGCTGCTGTTGAGCGTATAGGAGTTGTTGCCTGCGCCTGCCGGCTGATTTTGCGGATTGGCGGCCGCCGCAGTATTGCCCGCGCTGGAGACATCACTCACCGATCCCGATGTCACGCGAATATCCGAGGTGCCTTTGCGATTGGCGGTCAGGTAATTTACCGTGAACACGCGGGTTTGCAGGGTCAGCGGCTTGATGTAGATCCGTGTGCCGTCGACCTGATAATCGTAACCGTACAGCTCGCGGATCGCATCCAGCGCCTCGAACAAGGTAACGTCTTTCAGATTGGCCGACAATGTGCCGGTCACCTCCGGATGGACCAGCATGCTGTAGCGTGTGCCGGATGCAAGCGCCATGAAAAACTGGCTGGCCGGCACGTTGTTCAGCGTCAGGCTGAATCTTTCTTCCAGCGGCTGGCGCACCTTTGGAATTTCGATGTTTATTGGCGGCAGCAAAGCGGCAGACACTGCGTCGGGTTGCGCCTGTGCGCGGCGCGAGGACGCTTCCGCGGCTTTGCTCATTTCGGCGGCGATCAAGTCGTAAGTCTCGCGTTTGGGTGCGGACGCACATCCCAGCAGACTCAAAGCCATGGTAACCACTATCGTTCTTCGCATTCTACGGTTTGCCTTTATTGTCGCGGCGATGGACATTCGCGCCGCGCTGAGTGAGCGACGGCTGCTTCTCGATATTCGGGAAAAGCTTCAGCGTTTGCACGGCATCGCCATTGCGCAGTACGACTTCGTTTTCCTTGATGCTGACGACTTTCGCGTCACCGAATTTATCGCCTTGCTTGACGGTCTGGCCGGCGATGATTGCCATTCTGCGCCCGGAAGAAATCATGATCGACTGGAGCAACGGAGCGGACGATCCGCTGTTCGCAGCTTCTGCGTCAGGCTCTGCCGCCAGCGAAGCTGGAGGGCGAATCGGATCCGGCAGGCCTTGCGCGGCAACCGCTTGTGCGACCAGCAGCAGGCCACCCAGGCGGGCGACAATCCTGGCCGCGCAAAAAATCGGGCTCAGGTATTCAGCCATTTCCTATCCAGGCTCAACGTAAACACGGTCAGCACCAAAGTCGCTTTCGGATATTCCTCGACCTTCAAGCGGACACTCCCCCAGTACAACTGCCACGGAAGCGCCTCCAGGGAGGTCAGGTAACTCGTCAGATCGGCATAACTGCCTTGAATTTCCAGTTCAACACCATGCTTGTACACTGCATCGGGAAGCGATTTGCTTTCCGTTTTATCCTTTGCCGCAGGCTGTAATGATTCAGTCAGGCTGGCAGCTTCGAGCGTTTTCAGCGACACCAGACGCAACTTGCCGTTTTGTTTCAGCATGCTTTGAAGCAAGTCGGACATTTTATCAGGAGGAACTATGCCTTTTTGCATCTCCTGCAGGGTTGAATACATCTGCGCCGACTGCTGTTTCAGCTCTTCCAATCGCGTGCGATTCGCAGCATCGGGATCCATCGCGTCCGCTCTGGCGCGCTGTTGCAGTTCGGCCTGGATCTCCAGTATCTTTGCCTGATTCTGTGTCAGTTGACGGGACAGTTGCCGTTGCTTCGCCGCTTGCGGCTCAAGCAGCACCGCGTTGAGAAGTGCTATTGCCAGCGCCACTGCCAATGCGAATACGATTGCACGCTCGCGCTGAGTCAAGGCATCGATCTTTAGCGCAATGCGTTGCCAGTATTGCTTCATTTGCTCTTCATCCCTGGCAAACCGGCCTGTTCACTTGGCTTTGCGGACGACTGCAGATTGAATTCGATGTATTTCGCCGGCACACGCTTGACTGCCGCAGCGCTGTCTTTGCCGGCCTGTTCCGTCTGCTCGACCTGTGGCACCTGCATCTCCAGCGCAGCAAAAGACTTGCCCTGCATCACCGGCTCATTCTTGAGACGTCCGATATAAATCGGAACCAGCTCCGGCTGCAACGCCCTCCCCTGCAAACCGATTTCGGCGCCCGCGCCGGAGATGTTGAAACCGGTCAGCCAGACACCGTTGACGATCTGGCGCGCAAACGCCCGCAAGTATTCGGAGTAGCCTTTGGTATCCCCGAATTCACCTTTCTGCAGGATGTCGAATACCAATTGCAGCGACTTGACCTCGGCCTCCCTCTTCCGGACTTCGTCTTCCAGCGCCTTGCTCTTTTGTCTTGCCCCCGCTTGCGCCTTGAATACCTCCAGCTGCTTTTGTAGCGAGGCAAGTTGAGTATTGCCTGTCGCAACCTGTTGATCCAGGCGCGACAGTTGGAAACGGCCATAAGCAGCCAGTGCAACGGTACCCGCCACTATCACCCCTAACGTCTGCACCATCGCCAGCGCAGAAAAGTATTTTTTCTGTTTCTGGAAGACGGGATTGAAGAGGTTGATCTGCTGGCTCATGGCGCATTTTCCTCCTGACGCAAAGCAGCACCCAGCGTCATGAAGTAGCGCTGCTGCGCTTGCAGGCTCTTCAGTTCCGGCACGCTGGAGAAATCCATCACGGCATCCAGATTGAGCGCCTCCACCGGCACGTACAGGTTCGCGGCGAGATATTCCTGCAGCCCGTCTGCGGTATCGCCGAGCGGAGCGAGGACCAGCTTGGATAAGGCAATGAAATGGTACTGCCGGTCGAAATGATCGAGCGAACGCTGCAGCTCAAGTGTGATCCTGTCGTAACAGGCATTCCTTTTCCCGTCATCTTCGTGTGCAAGCTGCGACAGGGGAACGTCGATGCGGCGCGACAGATACAGCTCGCCGCCGTAAGTCACCGTGAGCAAACCGCCATCCGTATCGAAGGACAGAAGCGCAATGCCCCTGCCTTCGAGTTCCAGCAAGGCCGAGATATTGCGTTGGGCCATTTCCGGGATATCGATTACGCTTAACGGAATCTTCGCCTCGGCAAACCAGTTCTGGCGCTGTTGTATAAGTGAATTACGGGCGGCCACCGCATACATTGTGCGATTGCGCACCGGTGCGTTCTTGTCGGCCGGAACGTCCAGCACATCGATCGTGGCGTCGTCGATGTGAAAGTCCAGCATGTCTTTGATCCGCCAGCGGATTGCCGTCTTCAGTTCATCGTCCGGCACATTGGGCGCATCCACTGACAGAAGCTGGTACTCCCCTGATGAGAGCAGCGTGGCGCAGTGGTAACGGCTGACGTGCAGTTCTTTTGCCAGTGTTTCAAGCCCCTCCACAGCACCGTCCTTGGCAAGAGCGTAAGAAGCGGCAAGGGTTACGGCAGGCATGGCCGCCGTGCGTACGATATGGACAACGCATACTTGGTCCCCGCGAAAGCTGATGGCCATCCAGCCCGCATCTTTTTTTGTTTTGCCGAATAA
>DASVLY010000417.1:0-5401 GCA_036384635.1 Noviherbaspirillum sp.
GACGATCGCAGTATGGAATCCCGTTGACGTCATTCCCACACAGGCTATTGCGGCAGCTATTGCATGTGCGCACGCCGGAACTCCGCCGGCGTGAAACCGACTTCACGCTTGAAGAACTTGATGAAATTGGTCGCTTCATCGAAGCCGAGGTTTTCCGCGATAACGGCGACCGGCAGACCGGTATGCACCAACAGGCGTTTCGCCTCCAGGTTGATGCGTGAGGAGATGAAGGCCTTGGCACTCATGCCGACCGCCGCCATCGCCGCACGCGTCAGGCTTTTTTCCAAGCAGCCGAGCTGTTGGGCGTAGTCGGCCACCTGGTGCCATTTGGCGAAGTGCTTTTCCACGAGTTGCTGAAAGCGCTGGAAGCGCTGCCGTGCGCGTGCGCTTGTCTCGTCGCGTCCTTCCAGGGAGTCGTAGGAGATGACGAGGCGCGACAAGAGAGCATAGAGCTGATATCGCAGCAAGGCATGCACGTCCTCAGGCGGCGCGTCGATCATCGTGTCCTGCCGCATTTGCAAAATAACATCGGCCACGCGGCGCCATTCCTCGTCGCGCAAGCGCGAGTGTTCCGGCAACCGTTCAAGATCGACCGAGACCTTCAAGTCGCTCGCCGGCATGGACGCGGTCAGGAGAAATTCCGGACGGAATAGGATGATCCATCCCTCCCAATGCTCGTCGTGTCCGAAATTGTGTGTCTGACCAGGCCGCAATATCAGGAGCGATCCCGGCTCGCAGCGAACGGGCTTGAAATCGACCAGCTGCGTGCATGTTCCCTGCGTGACGCATACGAGCATGTGGAATGCGTATCGGTGCGTGGTACGCACTATTTCCTTGCCGAACCGGCACCGCAGGTCGGACATAGGAAAGATTTCCAGATCCAGCCGATACGGCGCGGCGGGATCATAGTTGAGCCGATCGATATCGGCGTTCGTCGTCCGGGTTCGCGGCATTCCCCTGCTCCTCCCTTAGCGTCGTCCACCACAGGGCGGCCGGAGCTCACATTGTCCGATATTTATCATTAATCCCCCTATTTTTACCGTTTCATTGCGCGACTATAGTCCAATAATAACCTCAACAACATGACATGAAAGGACAAACGCATGAATACTGATACCAGCAAGATTACCGAAACCATCCTCACGCTGGAACGCGCGATCAACGAGCGCTGGAACAGAGGAGATGTCGATGGCGCGCTTGAGATGTACAACGAGGACGTAACCTACTTCGACCCGCTCACCGAGAAGCGCCTGGATGGCCGCAAGGCGGTGGAGGCGTACTTCCGCCAGTTTTTCGAGGGGAAACTCAACATCCTGCGCAATGATTTTCTCAACCCACAGGTAATTGTCAGCGACAGCGGCGATCTTGCCGTGCTGAATTACAACCTGGTCAACTACGTTGCCGACGGGAATGGCGGCGAGAAGCAAGGCACCCCGTGGAACTCCACCCAGGTCTATCGCTTGATCGACGGTCAGTGGCGCGTGGTACATGTGAATTGGTCGTTCACGCGCCATCCGGCAGCGATGCAGGGCCTGATGGCTTGATACTTTCTTGAAGAAACGGAGAAATCACCATGTCGAACATCGATATCGCAAAAGACTACATCCGCGCGGCCCAAACCGGCGACCAAGCCCTGCTGGCCAGCCTCATCTCGCCGGATGTGATCTGGCACCAGCCCGGCAAGAACCGGTTTTCCGGCACCCACCGGGGATTGCCGGCGGTCGGCGCCATGCTCGGCCAAATGATGGAAGTCTCAGGCGGAACGTTCGCCATCACCCGCGCCGGCCCTTTTATGGAGAACGGAAACTGGGTCGCAATCGTGCTCGAATTCCAGGGGCAGCGCGAGGGCGCGCGCATGTCGCAAGCGGGCGTGGACGTGCTGCGCATCGAAGGCGGCAAGATCGTTGAAGTTCGGCTGTTGTCGAGCGATCAGGAAGAAGAAGATGCATTCTGGGGGCATGCACAAACATCGCCGCCGTGATCGCCCGGGTATTGCCCGGTCTATTGTTCGTCAACGTCGACCTGGACAAGTTCCTGCAGTTCATACCGCTGCCGCAGGTGCATGGCGTCGCCAAACCGGTTTTGTTACCGCCAAGCGAGGAAATAGCGTTCTATGCGGCTGACAATGACGCTCACCGACAAGCCGAGTGCGGATAACATCAGTACGCCAACCAGCAGCTGATCGATTTGCATGAGGTTGCCCGCGCCGAGCACGAATGCGCCCAAGCCGACATCTGCCCCGATCTACGGACCGAATCGTTGCAAATCTCGGCGACGCGCCGCAGCACCTTGTCGCCGGTCAGATGCCCGTAAGTGTCGTTGATCCGCTTGAAGTGGTCGATGTCGAGCATAAGCACGGTGACCGGGCGCATGAAGCGCATGCTCTGGCTGATGATCCTGGCCGCCAGTTCGCTGAAGTAATAGCGGCTCATGAAACCTATCAGGCCATCCGTATGCGCTTCGTCTCCCAATGTCTGCTGATATTTTCTGTTGGCGTAAGCCGACCGGCTGAATTCCCACAAAGCGGGAAGCACCATCGCCGCCGCCGGAATCACCAGCACCGTATATTTTCCGAATTCGAAGCCTTTTGCGAACCCGGCCCATGCAAGGAGCAGAGGTGTCGCCGCAGCCGACAATACGAGGCCGACGTTGGCGACGAATGAAAAGCCGCGCGTCATCAGGAAAGGCATGAGAAAGAAATACATGAAACCCGCATGTCCATAGATCATTCCGGAATGCAGGCGTTCCAGGAGAGATCAACTTGCCCCTCCCCCGCAAGGGCGGTGTAGGGAAAGCATGAGATGTCTGCAATGGTTAGGTCCTGAACCAACCAGCCATTCATGCTTGGTGAGTCTCCATTCCAAGCTCTGCAGCGCAGTGACTGCTTTAGCTTGGGCATCCGAGAGGTCGCCAGGATAACGAAATCTCGTAATGGCACGTGCGAGGAGAGTGCGACTTCCATTTGATATTCAATAGTCGACGATTTTCGGCACGCCGAATTGTTCGATCTTGCGCCAGAATTGCGTCCAGCGCGTTTCGCTGGGCAACAGGGCGCGCAAACTCAGATCACCTGCCCCCCCCTGTTCGGTCCAGCGCATCCCGGCCCGGCATAAGCGCTGCTTGAGCAATGTCTTGCAAGCCGCTTCCGTCACGCCCGAACCGATTGGCCAGCCCATGTCGCCATAGCGTTTGTAAGATACGCGCTCAATTCCTGGGCCAGCAGTTTCGAGATCGGCCGCCCATGGTTCTCTTGCATGTCGCGCTGCACGTCGGCGGCCGCGCCCAGCGACAGCTTATGCGCCATCATCTTCGCAAAGCGCGGCGTGGCGTGGCGCAAGAGGCGCGCCCCCTGTTCCAGCGGGCAAAACACCTGGCCGCCCGCGCTGCGCTGGTACACGTGCCGCATCACATGCGCCTCGCCATAGGGCGTCTGGTAGTACTTCGCTTCCAGCGCTTTCGCTGTCCATTTCTCGCCGCCAATGTCGATCGGTTCGCCGTCCGCACCGAAGCGCGTCCGCACCGAAGCGCGTCAGCGCCGCTGCGGTCGCGATCACGCCCGCTTCATTGAGCGCCGCGCAAATCGCTTCTTCCGCTTGCAGCATCGTGCCGTCGATGTCGATCGTCAATTCGATCGTCACTGCCGTGCCATTGCTCTTCGTCACCCGCGCTGCCATGATCGCTGCCTCGCATTCCCTGCCATCTGGCTTCGACTGCAGCCATTACATTTTGTTCAGTTCGCACTCTAACTCCGTAATGGCAATAAAAGTTACGCGGCCCTTCCGTTACGTATCGGTACCACTTTGGCCCCGGCGATCCATCTTCTCGCACAGGTCGAGCACTTGACTGGACGTGATTTTCTCCAGCTTGCGTTACCGATCTTGGGCAGCACGTCGCGGTCGAGTATGCTATTGCGCATCGCTGCCGTGCTGTCAGCCAAGCCGGCGTCGCGCAGCCAGATTTCGGCAAAGGTCTGGAAGGTGCCTGATTCCCGAAACTCCTTTTTACCGTCAGCTTTGTCCTGTGCCGGCGATTGGCCGTGGCTGACAGTATTCTTGGCCCGCGCCAGCAGTTCGCGCGCATCGGCCAGCGACAGCGGACTCCGTACTTGATGACCACTGAGTCACGCTTGGGCTGGCTTGGAACTCATCGTACTGCCCCAAGGTAAGCGTTTCCCGCTGGCCCGCCAAGCGGTAGTCATAGCGAAAGGTTATGGTGCGCTTTGGCGAAACCACTACATACATGCCGTCGCGGTCTGCAACCTTATAGGCATTATCTTGGGGCTTGAGGTTTTTCAGCTTCGTATCACTCAGCGCTATCGCCTTTTCCTCCATCGCTCATATTTATCGTCAGAGTATCAAGACGGTAAATGGTTCGTCATGCCGCACCTCCAAAACCGTACCGTCACTTTAACCGTAAAAAACCGTGGGATGTTAATACTCAACATGAGACGACAAAACACAAAAGCCCTTGATAAATCACGGGCTTTTGTCGAAAGATGGGTCGTTATGGAAGTGTGTGAAACGCTACCGAATCATTCCCACTCAATCGTCGCCGGCGGCTTTCCGGAGATGTCATACACGACCCGGTTGATGCCGCGCACTTCATTAATGATGCGGTTCGACACTTTTCCAAGCAATTCATGCGGCAGGTGTGCCCAGTGCGCCGTCATGAAATCCTGCGTCTGCACCGCGCGCAACGCAACCACATACTCATAGGTGCGTCCGTCGCCCATCACGCCGACCGACTTCACCGGCAGGAACACCGCAAACGCCTGGCTGGTCCTGTCGTACCAGGAACGGCCCTCCTCGTCGGTCGCCGCGCGCAGCTCTTCGATGAAGATCGCATCTGCGCGGCGCAGCAGGTCCGCATACTCCCTCTTCACTTCGCCGAGGATGCGCACGCCCAGGCCTGGCCCCGGGAACGGGTGACGGTACACCATGTCATGCGGCAAGCCGAGCGCAACGCCCAGTTCGCGCACTTCATCCTTGAACAACTCTCGCAACGGTTCCAGCAGCTTCAGGTTGAGCGTCTCCGGCAGGCCGCCGACATTGTGATGGCTCTTGATCGTATGCGCAGTCTTCTTCCCCTTGCCCGCGCTTTCGATCACGTCCGGGTAAATCGTGCCTTGCGCCAGCCACTTCGCATTCTTCAATTTGCCGGCTTCGGCCTGGAATACCTCGACGAACTCGCGGCCGATAATCTTGCGCTTGGCTTCCGGATCGGTAACACCTGCCAGCTTGCCCATGAACTGCTCGGTCGCATCGACATGAATCACCTTCACGCCGAGGTTCTTGCCGAACATGTCCATCACCATCCTGCCTTCGTCCAACCGCAACAGACCGTGGTCGACAAACACGCAGGTGAGTTGATCGCCGATCGCCTCATGGATCAGAACCGCGGC
>DASVLY010000418.1:0-4278 GCA_036384635.1 Noviherbaspirillum sp.
CTGATACTGATTGTCGAATTGATCAATTCCGCAATCGAAGCGGTGGTCGATCGCGTTTCATTGGAACATCATCCTCTGTCGAAAAACGCGAAAGACTTCGGCAGCGCAGCAGTATTCCTGACCCTGGCGCTAGCTGGCGGAACCTGGGCGGTGATTGTGCTGCCCTTATTCAAATAAATGCATGCGCGCGGGGCGGATCAGAGTTCACTTCTTCGCCTCCAGGGTACATGCCGCGTCAGCCCGCATGCTGACAAGCTTTTTCCCGTTGTGAACGGGAAGGGTATCGATATTCTATTCGGCTATCGGCTATCATCCGCGCAGCTTTCATTTCATGCTGCGGCACTCGGCCCATTCGGAAAATACCTGAATGAATTTCTGCACGAATGCACGTGTTGCATTGTTTGTGATGTTGCCTTTGTCGTCGAACAGATTAGTCGCATGGCCGACATACGATTCACGCGATTTGTTCAATGCCAAGTCAACGTCACTGCTGAATTTGAGTGAAGAACTATTCCGCTTGAAAAAGCATCTGAAACGAGGGCCAGCGGCGAGGGAAGGAATTGCAATGCACAGAAAAGAAATCGGCAGCATTTCGGAAGACTTTGGAAAGCTGATCTTGCGCGCCACGCTTGCGGTTCTGATTCTCTTTCATGGTGTCTCCAAAGTTATCTACGGCCCGGCATTCGTTACTGACGCAGTCGCACGGATGGGATTGCCGCCGGCGCTCGGGTATCTGGTTTATATCGGCGAGGTAATTGCGCCACTGCTTGTTCTGTTGGGTATCTGGGCACGAGTAGGCGCAGTTGTCATCGCTATTAACATGGTAGTGGCCATCATCTTGGTACATACATCGCAGCTTTGGATGCTGTCGAGAACCGGAGGCTGGGCGCTCGAACTGCAAGGGATGTATCTTGTCGCCGCGTTGGCGGTTGCACTCTTGGGTGCTGGGCGTTACAGCATCGCCGGAGCAGGCGGAAAGGCAAATTAAATTACAGCGTATTGACCGGAATCTTCAGATAGGCGATGCCGTTGTTTTCTGCAACGGGCAGGGCGCCGGCACGGATGTTGACCTGAATTGCGGGAAGGATCAGCACCGGCATTTCCAGTCCGGCATCCCGTGCTTCCCGCATTGCGACGAACTGCTCCTCGGTAACGCCGTCATGGATGTGAATATTGTGCCGGCGCTGCTCTCCGACAGTGACTTCCCAAGCTGGGCCGCGTTGCGGCGGCGGATAGTCGTGACACATGAACAGGCGGGTTTTTTCCGGTAGAGATAACAGTTTTCGGATTGAGTGATACATCAGATGTGCATTGCCACCTGGGAAGTCGCAGCGCGCGGTACCGACATCGGGCATGAACAGCGTATCGCCCACAAACACGGCGCTACCGATCTGGTAAGCCATATCTGCCGGCGTGTGGCCGGGAACGCGCAGCGCACGCGCATTCAACGAACCGATGCAGAATGACTCGTCGTCTGCAAACAAGTGATCGAACTGCGAACCGTCCTGCGGAAAATCGTTTTCCAGGTTGAACAAGCGCTTGAAGATAGCCTGCACCTGGCCGATGTGATCGCCGATCGCAATTTTCCCTCTCAGAATCGACTTTAGATAATGTGCGGCCGACAGGTGATCGGCATGTACATGGGTTTCGAGAATCCAGTCCACGCCGAGGGCATGATGGCGTACGAACTGGATGATTTTGTCGGCGCATGTGGTTCGGGTGCGACCAGACTTGGGGTCGTAATCCAGCACCGGGTCGATGATGGCGGCGCTGCCGCCGATGGCGTCATACACCACGTAGCTGACGGTGCCGGTGATGGGGTCGTAGAACGGTTCGATATGCGGATTGGCATGCGGCTTCATCCCGACCTCCACGCAAAAAATATATTCAATTTATATATCAACCTGCGCTTTCACAGCAACTCGGGCGGCGCGGAAGGCTGCACTGATATACACAAATCTCATAAAGAATCGCAAAACTATTCGTTCTTTTTAAAATCGCATTTATTTAACCTGTTGGCTTCAGAAACCTGAGTAAACAAGGGAGAAGCCGCATGTTGTTAAAAAAACTGATACGCGCCGGCATTGCACTGGTGTTCGCCGCTCAATTCGCACAGTCCGCGCATGCGGCTGAGATCAATCTACTTAACGTCTCGTATGACCCCACACGCGAGTTGTACCAGGACTTCAACAAGGCGTTCGCCAGGCAGTGGAAGGCAAAGACCGGCGACAACGTGAATGTGAAGCAGTCGCATGGCGGTTCCGGCAAGCAGGCGCGCTCGGTGATCGATGGCCTCGATGCGGACGTCGTCACATTCGCGCTTGCTTACGACATCGACGAAGTCGCGAATAGAGGCTTGCTCGCGAAAGACTGGCAAAAGCGCTTGCCGCGCAACAGCTCTCCTTACACTTCCACCATCGTATTCCTGGTGCGCAAGGGGAATCCGAAAGGCATCAAGGACTGGAACGACCTCGTCAAGCCGGGCGTGGGGGTGATTACGCCGAATCCGAAAACCGGGGGCGGCGCGCGCTGGAACTACCTCGCCGCATGGGGGTATGCATTGAAGCAGCCGGGCGGCAATGAGGCATCGGCGAAGGAATTCGCCGGCAAGCTGTTCAGGAATGTGCCGGTGCTCGATTCCGGTGCGCGCGGCGCCACCACTACCTTCGTTGAGCGCGGCATCGGCGATGTGCTGATCACATGGGAAAACGAGGCGATCCTTGCGATCAAGGAACTCGGCCCGGATAAGTTCGAAGTCGTCGTGCCGTCGGTCAGCATCCTTGCCGAACCACCGGTCGCGGTAGTCGATAAGGCTGTCGACAAGCACGGCACTCGCAAGGTTGCGGAGGCATACCTGCAATATCTGTACAGCGATGAAGGCCAGGAAATCGTGGCGCGTCACTACTACCGGCCGATCAACGACACGATCGCGAAGAAGCATGCGGCACAGTTCCCGAAAGTGAAACTGTTTACGATCGACGAAGTGTTCGGCGGCTGGGGCAAGGCGCACAAGGCGCACTTTGCCGACGGCGCTTCCTTCGACCGGATTTATCTGCCGGGCAGGAAATAATCGTTCAACCCATTTAAGAACTGGAGCAACCATGACCATCCTTCTGCTCGCCGGCAGTCCTTCGATTCCATCGCGTTCCACCCTCCTGCTGACACACGTCGGCGAACGGCTTGCGCAACTGGGGCATCGCTATTCGATGCTGCATGTACTCGACCTGCCGGCAGAGGCATTACTGCACGTTAATGTCAGCAATGCCGACATCAAGCAGGCCAGAGCGCAGGTCGCGCAAGCCGAAGCGGTGATTGTTTCGACGCCGGTGTGCAAGGCGGCCTATAGCGGAATCCTGAAGGCATTCCTCGATGTGCTGCCGCAAGACGGCCTTGCCGGAAAACTGGTGTTGCCGCTGGCGACAGGCGGCGGCCTGTCGCATATGCTCGCGCTCGACTATGCCTTGCGTCCGGTGCTCTCCGCGCTGGGGGCAAGGCATATTCTCCCCAGCATCTATGCGACTGAAGCGCAGATCAACTGGTCGGCTGAACAAGGCATCACGCTCGATCCGATGATTGCACGGCGAATTGACGAAGGTATCGAGCATCTGTTCGCCAACCTGCCCGCATCGCGCGTGCCCGCAACGGAGGGATTTTCCTCTGTGCCTTTGTCTCGTGTGCGATCTGGCAGTCATGTACGGATGGCATCCGAATTCAGCCTTTGAATCTTGAGCAGGGAGGGCCGGCTATGTCTTTCGCCGCGCTGGAACAATATCTCACCCATCTGTACAACACTCCGCACGCCGGAACGCGCGTGTGGGCCGATGCCGACGGGCGTGCGCAGGGGCGCTATTTCAACTCTACGTTGACCAGTGCCTTTCAGCCGATACGCCAACTCAATACCGGCAGCATCGTCGGTTATGAAGGTTTCGCGCGCAGTTATTCCAGCGGCGACCAGGGCTTGTGCGTATGGAAGCTGCTGGACCATGCGGCCAATGACGACGAGTCGGTTGAACTCGACCGTCTGTGCCGCATGCTCCATTCGATCAATTTCTTCCGCCAGGCGGAAGCCGACGGACGCGATTTATATCTGAGCGTGCATGCGCGCCTGCTGGCGGCGGTGGAGGGCAATCACGGCACCGCGTTCAGCCGCGTCCTGCAGCGGCTTGAGCTGCCGCAGGACCGCGTGGTGCTGCAGTTGCCGGTCATCGTCGAGCATCAGAGCTGGTTGCTGAATTATGTGGCGGATAACTACCGTCGCAATGGCTTTCGCATTGCAGT
>DASVLY010000419.1:0-4366 GCA_036384635.1 Noviherbaspirillum sp.
GTATTCGAGGTGCAGGAATTCGGTTTCGCCTTCGCCCAGATCCATGCTGAGCAAGCCCATGTAGCGTCCGATGCCATGGTTCACGTGCACGACCGGATCGCCGACCTTCAGCTCCGACAGGTCGCGTACCATCGCCTCGACCTGCGTTACGCCTTCCTGCTTCCTCCTGCCGGCGCGACGGCCGGAGCCGGCATACAACTCGGTTTCGGTGATGAATGCGATGTTGCCCAGGTCTGCGCTGAGTTCGAAGCCTGCATGCAAGGGGGCGACGCCCAGCACCAGCCGGGCGCTGCCGCTTGCGAAATCGGAAAAACCCTCGCAGAGCGAGAGCGCCAAGTCGTATTCGCTGAAGTACTGCTGCAGCGTTTCGCGCCGGCCGTTGGATTCGGCGCAGATCATCACGCGCTTGTCGGTCTGCAGCAGGTAGGAACGCAGATTGGTGAGCGGATCATCGATGCGCCGATTGACCGCAATGTTCGGAATCGGCGCTGATATGCCGGATGCGGCGTCGCCGGCCTGGATCACCCAGCGGCCATGCGGCTTGGCCAGTGTGAAGAAGTCCTCGTCGGTCAGGAACAGCGCTTGCGGCAACAGCAGCGGGCGCTCGCGGTCGGCTTTCAGGAATGTGTAGCGCGACTGGGTATCGCTCCAGAAGCGCTTGATCGCGGCATCGATATCGCCGACCAGCGCAAATGTCGCTTCGGCAGGCAGGTACTGGAACAGCGTCGCGGTTTCCTCGAAAAACAGCGGCAGATAGTATTCGATGCCTGCCGACGCGATGCCGTTGCCGATATCCTTGTAGATCGGCGACTTCGACGGGTCTCCTTCGAATTGTTCGCGCCAGCGGCTGCGGAAAGCGGTGCGCGAGACCTCGTCCATGGGAAATTCGCGGCCCGGCAACAGGCGCACTTCCCGCACCGGGTAGAGCGAGCGCTGCGTATCGGCATCAAAGGTGCGGATGGTTTCTATTGTGTCGCCGAACAGGTCGAGCCGGTACGGCAGCGCCGAGCCCATCGGGAACAAATCGATCAGTCCGCCGCGCACCGAGTATTCGCCCGGCGACATCACCTGCGCTACGTGGGTGTAACCGGCCAGCGTCAGTTGCGATTTCAGCCGCGCTTCATCCAGCGTCTCTCCCTGCTTGAAGAAGAAGGTGTGAGCGGCAAGGAAGGACGGCGGCGCCATGCGCAGCAGCGCGGTGGTCGCGGGAACGATCAGCACATCGCATTGGCCGTTTTGTACTTCATACAATGTCGCCAGCCGTTCGGATACCAGATCCTGATGCGGCGAGAAGGCGTCGTAGGGCAGGGTTTCCCAGTCGGGCAACAGGTGGCAGCGCAGTCCGCATTGCTGGCCGAACCACGGGATTTCAGCCCGCAGCCGCTGGGCATCGGTCGCATTCGCAACCACCACCGCCAGCATGCGCTGCTGCGACTTGAGTTCGATGGCCGCCTGCGCCAGCATGAACGCATCGGCCGAACCGTGCACGGCGGGCAGTGCGTATCGGTTACCGGGTTTGGGGAGGTTTTTTTTGAGATCGAATGACATCAACTGGCGACATCCGGAATGTCATCTTTGACTATGAGAAAATATGGGGAGATTATAAACCAAGCCCTCCGGGCGAACAGGCGCGCGCAATGGCCCAATCCCGTTACTTCGCACTCATTCCCGCCGCCGGTGTCGGTGCGCGCATCAGCGCCGGATATCCGAAGCAATATTTGCCGCTTGCCGGCAAACCGATGCTGCAGCACGTGCTTGAAACCTTTGCTGCGTCAACGGCAATTGCGCATACCTTCGTCGTTGTCAGCAAGGAAGATGCGTATATCGACGAAATACTGTCTGATATTGCGCATTTGTCCGGTCGCATCTCGCTTATTCATGACGGCGGCCCAACCCGGCAGCGCTCGGTGCATAACGGTCTGCATGCAATCCGCGAGCTGGTCGAAGACGAGGACTGGGTGCTGGTACATGATGCCGCAAGGCCGGGAGTGACCATCGCCCTGATCGATAAGCTGATCGATGAACTGCAGCATGATCCGGTGGGCGGCTTGCTGGCGCTGCCGGTGGTCGATACCCTCAAGCGCAGCATCGCCGACCGCCGCGCAGAAACCACCGTGCCGCGCGACCGGTTGTGGGCGGCGCAGACGCCGCAAATGTTTCGCTATGCGTTGTTGCGCCGCGCGCTGGAAGAGGTGATGGATGTTACCGATGAAGCCAGTGCCATCGAAGCGCTCGGGCTGCAGCCGAAACTGATTGAGGGCAGTCCGCGCAACTTCAAGGTGACACTGCCGCACGATGTGGCACTGGCGGAATTGTATTTGAAAGGATTCGCATGAAAATTCCACCGTTTCGCATAGGGCAGGGATACGACTGCCACGCACTGGCGGAGGGCCGCAAGCTCATTATCGGCGGCGTGACTATCCCGCACAAGACAGGCCTTCTCGGGCATTCCGATGCGGATGTACTGCTGCACGCGATTACCGATGCAATCCTGGGTGCGGCCGCGCTCGGCGACATCGGCCGCCATTTCCCGGATACGGATGCGCGCTTTGCCGGCGCGGATTCCCGCGTCCTGCTGCGCGAGGCATGCAAGCGTGTCAGGGAGGCAGGTTATGCAATTGGTAATATCGATGCCACCATCATCGCACAAGCACCGAAGATGGCACCCCACATACCACAAATGATTGCGAATATCGCGGCCGATCTGGAGGTGGCTATCGGCCAAGTTAACCTCAAAGCAAAAACCAATGAGAAACTTGGTTATCTCGGGCGCGAAGAAGGCATTGCCGCAGAAGCGGTGGCTCTGATTTACTAACTTGGCTTAACCGCCGCCGATGCCCTGCGTGATGCATCCAGTGCCTTCGCAAGTCGGACACTCGCTGCCGTCCTTTCTCTTTCCTGTGCCTGCGCAGTCCTGACAAATGTCTTCACCGGTCCCTGGCGTACCCGGCGGTGCTTCATCGCCGGGCTTCAGATGCGGTGGAGCAGATTGGCCTGCAGAACCAGTGGATGGTGTCGGATTCATGACTCCTCCTGTGAACGAAAGGCATGAAGTATTGCCGCTTCATGCGGACCATTTTGCGATTTACAAATAGATTGATCGTCTGCCAGGAAGTTCAAGTCTTGTCTGAAGACTGCATTCGCAGGCGAATCACAAGCTGACCGCCGCTACCTGTACTTCGCAAACAAGGCGAACGTCGAGGGAAAGAACAGCATTGCTGCATTGTTCCGTTTCACCGCTGAAGGAGAAACAGGACATGCGCACGGTCATCCGGAATACCTGGAGGGGGTAGGCGATCCAGCCACCGGCTTGCCTATTTGCACGTCGCTTCAGAATCTGCAAGCCGCAATTGCCGACGAAACTGATGAGCACACCGATATGTCCCCGGGCATGGACAAGGCCGCGCGTGAAGAAGGCTTCGAAGAAATAGCCGACTGGTTTGAAACGCCGGCCAAGGCCGAGCGTTCGCACGCGAACGCTATCAGACGCGCGTTGAATCTGAGCTGATCGAGATTTTTATAAGCAACCCGCCGCTCTCGCGATTGAAGAGCTTCAGGCTTCCCTGATGCCGCTTCACAATGCGATCGACGATCGCAAGTCCCAGGCCGGAACCGTTTGCTTGTCCGCGCGCATTGTCCAGACGTGTGAAAGGCCTGAGCAAACGTTCCATTTCGGTATCCGGCACACCCGGCCCGTGATCGCCGACTTCAATTACTGTTTTCCCGTTTTCCAGATGAGCGCGGATATCGATCTCGGTAGTATCGGTATCCGGCGTTTTGCCGTAGCGGCGCGCGTTTTCTATCAAATTGTGAATCACGCGCTTGAAGTCGGTGCAGTTGCCCATCACGCTGAGGTTGCCGGCGATATCTGTACGAATCTTCACATCGTGCAGGCGGGCAGTTTCGCGTGCGCAGTCGGTCAACAAGGCGGAAAGGTCAATCATCTCCTGCTGCGACTTGTCGTTCGGCCTGGCGTATTCCAGAAACTGGCCGATGATGGCGTCCATTTGCTCGAGGTCGGACTGCATGCCCTGGCGCGCGTCTTCAGGGAGCCGGGCCAGTTCGAGTTCGAGCTGCATGCGCGCAAGCGGCGTGCGCAGGTCATGCGAAATGCCGGCGAGAATTACCGCACGATCCGACTCGACCCGGTTCAGGTCGGCAACCATCTGGTTGAAGCTGCGGTTGGCTTCCCTGATCTCGGTCGGACCTTTCTCCGGCAGCGGGTCCGGCTTTTGCCCTTTGGCGACCGCGCGCGTGGCGCTCGTCAGCCGGGCCAGAGGCTGGTTGATCAGGCGCGAGATGAATACGGCACCCAACAGTACCAGCACCAGGGTAATCGTGCCCCAGCCCAGCCACTGGATGCCGG
>DASVLY010000420.1:0-9470 GCA_036384635.1 Noviherbaspirillum sp.
CCTGCAATCGCAGGGCTTCGGCACCCGCAAGTGGTGCCGCCAATTGATCGCCGACGGCGAGGTCTTCATCGCCGGACAGGCGATAACGGATTATCGCGCCGCGTTTGAAACTTCCGGTTTGCGCTTTACCGTGTTCGATGAGGAGTGGGAGTGCCGTGAACACGTGCATATCGCGTTGAACAAGCCTGCCGGTTATGAGTGTTCGAGGAAGCCGAGCCATCATCCCGGTGTGTTGACGCTGTTGCCGGAACAGTTCACCTGGCGCGACGTGCAACCGGTCGGCCGGCTCGATCACGATACGACCGGCTTGCTGCTGCTGTCCGACGACGGCGCCTTCATTCATGCCCAGTCATCACCGAAGCGTCATGTTCCCAAGCTGTATCTGGCTACCACCCATGAAACGGTCGACGATGAACTGGTCGCGCGCCTGCTGTCCGGGGTGCAGTTGCACGACGAGCCGGCACCGCTGGCCGCGCAGAGCTGCCGTGCAATCGGGGAGAACCGGATCGAGATCGTGCTGGAGCAGGGAAAGTATCATCAGGTCAAGCGCATGCTGGCTGCTGCCGGTAATCATTGTTCTGCACTGCAGCGTACGGCGATCGGCAAGCTGACGCTGGACATGCTCGATTTGCAGGAGGGGGAGTGGGTGTATCTTGACCAGGAGCAGATGGCGCTTCTGGCGCCGGTTTAAAGGGCCCTTGGCTTGGTGCGGCAAGCGGACGAAATACACTGTAAATGGTTGCTGTTTTTGCGCATACTATTAGAACTCATTTCATAAATAGGAGGGCCCGCGTTCGCACCAGAATCGGTGCTGGCCGCGTTGCGCTCCTTGCGAATAGGTGCCGCTATTCGATGCGTCGCGCGCCTTGCCAGCACCGATTCTGGTGCGAACGCGGGCTCTCCTATTTATGAAATGAGTTCTACTGGTTTCGGATTGCGTTTAAACGGCGCTCCGTCAGATTCCCTCCCTCTTGCAGGGAGGGGGGAGCCTTGCGGAGCGTCGCCCAAGCACAACCTGAAAATTTAAATACCTTGCCGACCGCTGACATTCATGGCCGATACAGAATATAGACGCATCTTCGATGCCGCCAGGGACCGTGCTTTTTTCGGTTTTCTGGCGCTGGTCCAGCGCGCGATTCAGGACGCCGGCAGGAATATTGCCGCGCTGGAGGTGAAGTCGAATATCGACCGCGCCGCGCTGGCGTCGCTGCGGCACTTCCTGCATCAGGATGGCAATGTTTTCCTGCGGCGCATCGATGCGCATTTCCGCCGCATGCTCGACCGCGCGATGCAAACCATGTATATCGACTTGCGCGCGAACATGCGCAAGCTGACCGCAGACGAACTTTCGCTGATCGACGATGATGCCGTCAGTCATCAGATCGAGGTCGGCAGACTGACACAGCGCATGCGCGACGCCTGCGAGGAAAGCATCGGCCGCCTGAACGTGATCATCGCGCACATGCATGGCGAGCACGAGGCGAAGGAAAGGGAAAACCCGTTCCGTCCGTATCTGCTCGCGCGCGTGCTGTACGACGCGACCCGCGAGAGCGTGGCCGGCGAGGCGAAGGCGAAGCTGCTGTTCGAGCAGTTGGCAGATGCGCTGATCCCGCATCTGCCCGGTTTTTACAACGCGGTCCGGCAGGTATTCGAATCGGCGGGCATCCGCGGAAAGTTCATCGCACAGCAGTCGCGGACTGCCTGCTTTCAGCGCTATTTCGGCGCGTCGCTGCAGGAGCAGCACAATGCTTTCAGCGCACGCATTCTGCCCGTCCTGCATCGCATGCAGGAGACGATGCGCTTTCCGTCCGACGGCGCCGGGAGGATGCCTGACACGATGCACGACTTCCTGCGCTCCATGTTGAGCCCGTCGAGGATTGCGCCGTGGCCGGGCACGACGGCTGGCAAGGGCGATGTAACGCCTGCCGGCAATTCGCTTGCCGCGCAACTGGACGTCTATCAGAAGAAGGTGGCGAAAGGCGAGGCGATCGACGAACGGATGCCGCAGCAGGGCAACCAGTTGTTTGCGCTGGGCGAACGGATGAATTTCGACAAGGCGTCTGCTGCCGAACGCATGACTGTCGAAGTGACTGCAATGCTGTTCGAATTCATCCTGGACGACGAACAGATTCCGCCTCAGTTGCGGGCATTGATCGGCCGGCTGCAGATCCCGATTCTCAAGGCCGCGATGCTCGATCCGTCGCTGTTGCGAAATGAGGGGCATCCGGCGCGGCAGTTGCTGAACCGGATGAGCACCGCTACGGTCGCGAGCGATCCCGCCACGCAGGAAGGGCGGCAACTGGGCGAGGAAATCACGCGCATCGTCAACCGGATTCTGGCGGAGTTCGGCAATGACGTATCGATTTTCGCCGCCAGCCTGGGGGAGTTCGAAAGCTTCCTTGCCGCGCACCTGAGCCGGGACAGTTCCCGGACGTCGGCTGCGATCGAGGCGGTCGAGGTCGCGGAAAAGATCAGCATCCTGCTGACTAACATCACCAAAGAGCTGTGCGATGCGTTGCTGCCGATGAATGCCGACAAGCGCATTTCCGATCTCATCATCAATGTGTGGCCGCATGTGCTGGTGCGGGCGGCATGGGAAGACCGGGAAAGGCAGACTTCATCCATGCATTCCGACAGCCTGTTCCAGATGTATCGCGCGGTGCTGCCGAACCTGTTGTGGAGCGTTCAGGAAAAGCCGGATCAGCACGAGCGCAGCGCGTTAATGCGCATGTTGCCGGACCTGGTGAAGCGGTTGACCGCCGCATTACGGCTGATTGAGCTGCCGGAAGATGAGGGCCGGCAGATCATGGACCAGCTCGTAGCGATGCACATGCAAGTGTTGCGCGGCGCATCGAAGGCGGCGGAAAAGGAGTTGCGCGGGCTGGACAAGCTGCGCCAGGATTTCATGCGCGTGACGGTCGACTGGGACCGAATTTCGTGGGAGCTCGCCGAACCGCCGCAGCCGCGCGGCGACCTGATCGAGCAAGTGCTGGCGCGGCGGCAGGTGTCGTGCAGTCTCAACCTGGGCATCAATACAATGGCTGCGTTACCGGCGGATCGTGCGCTCCTGACGCAGGCCTACCTGCTCGGCACGAAGGTCGAGATCCGCGGTACCGACGATATCGGAAAGACCGCGCAACTGGTGTGGATCAGCAGCCACCGTTCGCTCTACCTGTTCAGGCAGGACGACGGGGCGCTGACGATCTACAGTTGCGCCGCACTGCTGGAAGCACTGCGCGAAGGAGTGATCTTCACGGTCGAATATGCGCCGGTGTTCGACCGTGCGGTGGAAACACTGCTGTTCGGCGCTGAGAAAGTGCAGGCGGGGGCTTTTTAGGGCGACGCTGAACTTTGCCCGCATCAAGCAATTGTGGGGGGGGGGGCGAATCCAATTTTAATCGTGTGCCGCCCACTTGCGTTAACTCTCACCCGAAGGATAATATTGATTTGCGGCAACAATGCAGCGTGAGATCAATTGATAAAACACAACGTTACTCAGCTTAATGCTTGTCTGCATGAATATAAGTTCTTAATCTCCAGGCTTGTGCCGGCAAGCATTACCTTCCCGTCAAGCGGTCTCTCATGAAAAAGTTGCGATTGACAGCGATGTTTTCCAATCAACCATAAAAATGGAGTAAGAAATATGGCTTTGCCCACTCAGCTTGTAACTGGTCTCGCCGGCGCAATCGGTTCCGATTTTCATCGCTCGCTCAATCAGCTTATTTTTACCGAATTCAGTGGCAAGCTGTCGCGGCTGAATTTGTTTCGTCCTGCCACGATCGTTTCTTCGGGAACGGCGACCTTGAAGGGGACATTCGCGCTTGATCTGGAGACTGGGGCGCAAGGAGGCAGCGGGCCTGCTTTCGATATCTGGTGGGAACAGCAAACTGCGGTTGTGCGTCGCATGACGCCTCAAAACAATGCCAAGCTCGCGAATCTCGGTGTCGTCGATTTCAATTCAGTCACTGCCGACAGCCTGCAAGCGCTTGCATATTCCAGTACCCCTATTCCGGGGAATAACGATGCGACCAACAAGCTGGTAACCGGCGATGTGTTTGCGGTGCTGACCAACCAGGGCAACTATGCCAAGGTCAAAGTCGTTGCGTATGGCTACGACTTGCAGGTTCAATGGGTCACTTATCGTCTGGATTCCGCTTACACGGTGCTCGGAACGGGTTATAACCAGCCGGAAGACGTCAAGGTAAGCGCGGACAATCTTCATGCCTACGTGACCGAGCGCAGTGGCAATTTGCTGCGCGTGGCGCTCGCCAACGCCAATCGCGCCGCAGCGACAGTGGTGAGTTCCGGCATGACGGCACCGCAGCAAATTTTCCTCGACGAGGCAAACCACGCGGCCTATGTTGTCGAGTTCGCTGCTACGGGGCGACTGCTGCGGATTGATCTGACCAACGGCAGTCAGACCGTGCTGCTGTCGAACCTCGATCATCCGGTTGGATTGCTGATGAGCGCGGATTTGCAGTATGCGTATATCAGCGAGCAGACGACCGGTCCCGATCTTGGACGCGTAAGTCGCTTCCAGTTGAGCAGCGGGTCGCGTCAAACGCTTGCCGCCGGATTGACCAATCCGTTCTTCCTTGCCTGGGAAGATGCGGGCCAGACTTCCATCCTTGTGCCGGAACGCGATCCCGCCAATCGCATTACCAGTATCAATGTCGCCTTGGGCGGTTCTCATGTGGTCGCCAGCGGCGTGCCCGCTCGCCCTTCGAGCGTGGCTGTCGTCAACCCCGGCCAGATGCTGATTTGCAGCGATAGCGTGATTGAAAAAATCGATTTCGGAGCGGGGATATTCCAACCCGCCGGACCTTTGCTGATGGGGATCGGCTTTATTCCATTCGATAAGGTCAAACCGACAGGTCTGGCCGATACCACGGTGGACCCGGCTTATTTCTATCAGGTGAAAGACACGCCGTTTGGCGGTACGTTGCCGCTGATGGTCAATCATCTGCGTGCGTTCCAGGATGGCGCAGCCTATTATCGTGTGAAGGTGGATGGCGCGGTCCAGCTTTTCTCGTGGACAGACGAAAGATGGAACGGCACTCACTATGTTGCGCAGACAACGGCCCCTGTCAATGTGGCGGGGCAGCCCGGATGCTATCCGGTGCATTCGCTGAATGAATTGTTCTTGTGGATGAACCCGGCGTTGGGTGGCCTGATGCCTACGACGGGATTCTCCAACGGTTTGCACACCATTGTGCTCGAATTCGTCAATGGCGCAGGGACTGTGCTCGAAACCAGCACGCCATTGACCATTCGAGTGGACAATAACAGTTGTGCCGCGACGATAGCGACGCCGGTTTTGAACGGCGCCGGCGCAGATCCGGTTTGCGGAGTGTTGAAATATGCGGCGAAAAATTCGGATCTGGTGAAAATGGCGTTCACCGCAAGTCACCCCACAGGATTTGCCACGTTTTCATTCCGGTTGATCAAGGGAGTCAATGCGGTGGCATTGCCTGCCGTGCCTGTCACGAGCGGTCCTGTCAGCTCTGCCGTATCGCCGATCAGCGATACGGTTGCGCATTTGCTGGGAGGTTGCAATGTCGCGGGGTTCGCGGAATTCGTTTATGTGGCGGCGACCGCCAATAACGGCTGGGGCCGGCAAAGCCAGTACGATGCGTCAGCCGCGATCGCATTCGTTTTGGCGCCGTAGGAATAATCCGCACATGACTTGGGGGATGCAGGGGGCGGATGCCGTAGTGGAAATTTCGGGTTTCCGTCTTACGTCCCCAGCATGAGGACAGTGTCGCTGCCAAAGGTCCGGAAAGGGGCGGGCATGCCATGCTTCCGGACCAGATCCATCACAAGCGCCTCTTCCTGAGGGGGCGCTTCTGCTATGTCAGTGGTGTGGAAATAAGTCATCGGCTTCTGAAGGCAACTTTAAAACAACTAAAACAACAGCATATGTGATTGCTTGGCATGGGCGAGCCTGCTATTCTTGGGCTTTATTTTGCCCAGGAGCATGCCATGCCTGCCTTGTCTCGTTATTTTTCCATCAAGAGCCTGGAGAAAATCCAACCCAGGCTTCCTGCGGGGCAGCAGAATCTTCTCAAGCAACTGATGGGCATGCTGGAGGCCGACGGGCGAGTCAATGCCGTGGCGCTGCGCCAAACCTTGTTCCCGGTGGCGTCCACTGATAAGAGTGCGAATACGATGCTGCGTCGGCTCTTGGACAACATCAACGCCGCCGCCAAGGAACAGGGCATGGACTTTCGTGCGGAAACGACTGCCGACAAAAAGGCCGGCGCGGATCGCTGGGTATGGTTTGAAGGCGCCGCCGAACCTGCCGCCCGCCCCCATACCGGCGACCTGAACCGCATTCCCGAACCGATGCGCGTCATTGACCAGCGCGGGCAACCGTTGGGCCAGCCGGTTGTGCTGATGACTTTCAACGAACATGAAACCAGAGCCGTTCTGGAGGCGTTTGCCACTCCCGGCACTCCTACGCCCCAAGAGAAACTCGAAGGGGGATATACCTATACTCCGCTAGGTATCCATGGCAGTGCCGAAATTGTCCACGTACTCAGCAGTCAAGGCAGATGCGCAGCACAGCACACTGCACAGGCTGCAATCGAGGTCTGGCAACCTAGCGCCATCATTCCCATCGGAATTGCCTTCGGGATGAATCCCGGCAAGCAACGCATCGGCGACGTGCTGGTGTCCGAATACTTGCGCGACTATGAAATGGTCCGGGTCAATGCCGACAATACCCAAACTCCGCGAGGAGCACGCCCCCATGCATCGGACGTACTCATCGACCGGATTCGCCATCTGGATCACACCTGTAACGATGTGGCGGATTGGCCCCGGATTCATCTCGGCGTGGTGATGTCCGGCGACAAGCTGGTGGACAATCGGCCGTATCGCGATGCGCTGTTGAGCATCGAACCGGAAGCCGTCGGCGGCGAAATGGAAGGCATCGGTGTGGAAACGGCTGCCCGCCGTGCCAAGGTGGACTGGATCGTCGTCAAAGGGATTTGCGACTGGGCGGACGGCGGCAAGAGCAGCAGCACCAAGAAAGCAGACCAAAAACAGGCGGCGCAAAATGCGGCGCGGGTGGTGAAAATGCTGCTGGCAACGCCCAACTTGTTTCCGCCTCACAAACAAGCTGTGCCACACCCCGTTCCGGCCCAACCGGTTGCGCAATCCGGCCATGTGTGTGCCGCGCCCTCTGCATTTGTGCCGGTATTGGCCTACTTTGACCGGGAGGCTAGGGGAATACCTGCCCGGCTGGATGGCAAGGAAATTGCTGCTCCGAAAAAACAGGACGATTCCCTCGGTGTGCCGGTATTGGCCCACTTGCACGAATGGATCGCCGCCCCCGACGCACCGCCGTTGTTTGCCCTGCTCGGTGAATACGGCATGGGCAAGACCGTGACCTGCCAGCAACTGGCGCTCGAACTCGACGCCGCCCGTCAGCGGAATCCCACCGAACCGATACCGCTCTACTTCGATCTGCGACACATCACCCGGCTCAATGAAAAGGTGCCGAAGCTGGACGAGGCGCTGGGGGAATGCATGGCGCGCGGCTGGCTGGATGAAGGCGATGCGGCCGCAGGCTACACGCTGGAGAACGTACACAGGTGGATCGCGCAGAACGCCGTCGTCATCTTCGACGGGCTGGACGAAGTGCTGGTCAAGCTCAACGAAGCCGATGGCCAGGTCTTCACCAACAACCTGCTGAAGCTCATGGCCGATGCCCGTGCCCGCGCCAAGGCCGAGGGCCGGGCGTTGAGGCTCAAGGTGCTGATCACCTGCCGCACCCAGTACTTCCCCACGCTGCATGCGCAAAACAACCACTTCACGCAAAGCGAACGCGGCGAATATGCGCCCGACAAGTATCGCGCCATGCTGCTGCTGCCCTGGAGCGAGGATCAGGTAAGGCGTTATTTCGCCAACGCCTTGCCCGGCATGGACGTCGAACAGGTCATGCGGACGGTGGCATCGGTGCATAACCTGGAAGAACTCACCCAGCGGCCCTACACCCTCAGGCTGGTGGCCGAGTTCATTCCCGACATCGAGCGCGACCGCGCCGCCGGCCGCACCGTCTACGGCGTCACGCTCTATCGCAAGATGGCCGAAAAGTGGCTGGCGCGGGACAGCGGCAAGCACCACATCCGCCCGGACCACAAGTTGAAGCTGGCGGAGCACCTTGCGGCGCATCTGTGGCAAGGCAGGCGCAACGCCTTGCCTGTGGCCGACTTGCATCGCTGGTTTCATCAATGGCGCGACAGCGAACCCGAATTGCGGCTGCGTTATGACCGTTTGCATCCGGACCAACTGGAAGAAGACCTGCGCACTGCCACTTTCCTCGCGCGGGATGACGAGGGCGAAAAGAGCGCCTTCCGCTTTGCCCATACCTCGCTGCTGGAATTCTTCCTTGCCCGCTACCTGCTGCAAGCGATCGGACACAACCAGCCGGATCGCTGGGCCATGCCCATCCCCAGCAGCGAAACGCTGGATTTCCTTGGACAACTGCTGGCGGAGGCCAATGACCCTGCAATGCTGCAAACGCTGCAAGGCTGGCGCAAGCGGTATGTGCCGCAAGCCAGTGAGCTGCTGCTGGCCTATGCATTGCAAGGGCATCGGCGCGGCTGGCCGATGCCGATCCTGCATGGCATCGATCTGAGCGGGGCGGCATTGCGTGGCTGGCGGATACGCGGCAGTGGCGGAGCGCTGCTCGATCTTGGTCCTGCCAATTTCAGCGGGGCCGACTTGCGCGATGCCGTGCTTGAGCGCCTCCGGCTTGGCGGTGCCTGCTTCGAGGGGGCGCGTCTGATGGGGGCCAACCTGCTGGATTGCGACGCGAACAACGCTGTGTTTGACGGTGCGGAACTTACTGCCGCCATCTTCCGGCGTTGTGAGTTGGCAGGCAGCAGGTGGCGCAATGTACACGGCTATCGACCGCAATGGCTGTTGTGCCGGCCGGAGGCATCCAACTGGACGGATGGGCCGACGCAACAAGCGGGGTTGGAGCAAGCGCTGATAACTCGTCTTGATTCCTCGCGCCAAATTTCTGAAAAATTGGCTTGGCTGGACGGCCGTCAGAGCCGTGTACTGGCCTGCGCGTGGTCGCCGGACGGGCGCAGGCTGGCCTCGGCGGGATGGGGCGGCAAGGTGCGGCTATGGGATGCGGGCAGCGGCGAGGCGTTGCGCGAGCTGGCCGGCCATGAGGGAAGTGTACGGGCCTGTGCGTGGTCGCCGGACGGGCGCAGGCTGGCCTCGGCGGGATGGGACGGCAAGGTGCGGCTATGGGATGCGGGCAGCGGCGAGGCGTTGCGCGAGCTGGCCGGCCATGAGGGGAGTGTATTGGCCTGCGCGTGGTCGCCGGACGGGCGCAGGTTGGCCTCGGCGGGAGAGGACGGCAAGGTGCGGCTATGGGATGCGGGCAGCGGCGAGGCGTTGCGCGAGCTGGCCGGCCATGAGGGGAGTGTACGGGCCTGTGCGTGGTCGCC
>DASVLY010000421.1:0-4472 GCA_036384635.1 Noviherbaspirillum sp.
AAAAAACATGGGGTTGCTGCAACACTCGCTTGGGTGTTTGATGGTTTAAATTTTTGAACAGGCAGACGGTACAACAGAAAAAACGGTTCGCAAAGAATTTTTCTGCGGTTTTTTGTAAATTTCCTTGATTTTATATGTCCAAGTTTCATGCCCTCGACAAGGTCGACCGCAAGCTGTTGAACCTGCTGCAGAAGGATAATCAGATGCCGACACGGACCCTGGCGGAGAAGGTGCACATTTCGCAGCCGACTTGCCTGCGCCGCATGCGCGAACTGCGCGAGGCGGGCATCATCAGTGCGGATGTGGCGCTGGTCGATCCGTTCGCGCTGGGGTACGGCATGCTCGCTTTTCTTGAGGTGTCGCTGAATAATCAGTCCGACAAGCATATGCAGGAATTCGAGGCGCGTATGGCGAATGAGCCCGAGGTCATGCAGTGCTACTTCGTGTCCGGCGAATACGATTACTTTCTGGTGGTGCATGTGATCGATATGGATGCCTACTACCAGTTCGTGCGGCGCGTGATTTCAGGATCGGGCAACGTGCGCCATTTCCAGTCCCGGTTCCCGATGAAGCGGGCCAAGTTCGCCACGCGCATTGCGTTCGATGAAAAGGCTGCCGAGCTTAAGGTGCGTGTGGCGAAGTAGCTTGTCTTCTTCTATATCCTCAGCGTGCGCGATGCCGGGAGCGGATTGCCGTGCGGCTGTGGCATGCCGGTGAATGCGAAATCCACATCGGGATGGCGTCCCGACACGATGTCGGCGATCGCGCGGCCCGAACCGCAGCCCATGGTCCAGCCGAGCGTGCCGTGTCCGGTATTGAGGAACAGATTGTCGTACCGTGTCTTGCCGACGTAGGGTACGTTCGACGGTGTCAGTGGCCGCAAGCCGCTCCAGTAGGCCGGGTTGTCGTAGTCGCAGACATCAGGAAACAGTTCGCGCACACGGCGCGTGAGCGCTTCGCAGCGTGTTGTGTTCAGTTCACGGGTATAGCCGTTCAACTCGCAGGTGCCCGCCACGCGCAGACGATCGCCCAGGCGCGATACCACTATCTTGTGGCCGTCGTCGGTCAGCGATACCGTCGGCGCCAGTTCGGGCCGGGTGACCGCATAGGTGGCGGAATATCCCTTCCCCGGGTAAATCAACAGATCGATGCCGAGCGGTTGCAGCAATTGCCGCGAGAAGCTGCCCAAGGCCACCACGAAAGCGTCGGCGCGCAGCGTCTGGTAACGGCCTTGCGCATCGATGATTTCCACGCCGCCGATCCTGGCGGCGTCCGTACTCTCGGTTAACAGGCGGGTGACAGTGGTGTCGAACCGGAACTGCACGCCGGCCTGAGCTGCTTTCTGCGCAAGAGCAGTGGTGAATTTGTATATATCGCCGGATTCGTCGGTCGCGGTGAAATCGCCGCCGACGATCTTGTCGCGAATGCCGGCAAGCGCCGGCTCGATCCTGATCACTTCTTCGGCGCTGATCGTCTCGCGCGGACAGCTGAATTCGCGCATCAGTTTCGCCGCCGGTTGCGCTGCGTCGAAGTCCTTTTGATTGGTATAGAAATGAAGAATGCCGCGCGTGAGCTGATCGTATGCAATGCCGGTTTCTGCACGCACCGTCTGCAGCGTCTGGCGGCTGTATTCCGAGATTGCCACGATCTGGCGGATATTGTGTGCGGTGCGCGCCGCGGTGCATTCGCGCAGGAAGTGCAGGCACCATTTCCACTGCAGCCATTCGGGTCGCAAACGAAACAGCAGCGGCGCATCTTCCTTGCCGAGCCATTTCAGGATTTTGAGAGGGGCTGAAGGATTGGCCCAGGGTTCGGCATGCGACACCGAGATCTGGCAGCCATTGGCGAAACTGGTTTCTTGTGCAGCGCCCGGCTGCCTCTCCAGCACCGTGACTTCATGTCCGGCCTTGTTGAGAAACCAGGCGGACGCGGTGCCGATAATGCCTGAGCCCAGTACGATGACTTTCATGACAGGTTCTATTTTCTCGCCGCTTGCAGCCTGCTGATTTCCTGTGCGACTACGCGGGTGATGACTTCTTTCATTGTATGGTGCAACCCGTTCCTGACGTCGCTTGCGAGGTTTTCCACTGCCAGTTGCAGTACGTCGGCCAAGCTGTCCCGCACCCGTTGTTCCAGCACAAAGTCGATGCGCTCCAACACCTGGTGCAGCACACGTTCGCGTATCTCGTGCTCCAGCCGGTCCCAGCGCTCATCGTCCCATTCCTCTGTCGCGTGCTGCTGCAGCGTGACCGCCTCCTCATTCTTTTTCTCCTTCACCTCGGATATGACGGCGGATTGCGGTGCCGGTTCGCTGGGCCGGGAAGGTGGAATGACTTCCGTCAGTACCGGGATGCCTGCATCAAACGAAGGATTATTCATGCGTTGGTTGCAACAAAATGGGTTAACGAATAGCCGCGCTGCTGGTAGAACCGGTAACGCTCACGCCCAGCCGCCTTGTCGTCATCGTCGGCGGAGATGATTTCAAACATGCGTTCGAAACGCGCAAAATGCGTGGGCGTGCGCTCCGACAGGTTGATCAGGATCTGGTGATGCGGCAGGTCGGCGTCGTCGCGGTCGGTCAGGATGATCGGCGTGTCAGCCGCAAGCGAGTCGCCGGCGATCACATGCGGCAGGAACTCCAGCTCGGAAAAGGTCCACAACTGTTGATCCAGTGCCATCAGGGTGGATCTGTCCTTCGTTAGCACCACTACCTGGCAGTTCGCGGCGCGCGCCTTGCGCACCAGCCGGCAGGTGTAGGCGAACTTGTCGGGAACGTTGCTGTGGAAATCAATGCGCGTCATGGTGGAGCTTGTTATGAGCTGTCTCAGAAACGGAATCCCGGCGGCGCATTGCCGGTTGCTGGCGGCAGTTCGGTCGCGCGCGGCGGCTCCGTGCTCCGGTCGGCGTTTGCACTGTCCTTTGCATCGGCTGTTTTCGGTGGCACCGGCAGCGCTGCAGCTTCGGCTGGCGAATTTCGGTAGCTCTTCGGCAGTTTGCTGGATTCCGGATAACCGGCTGCGGTCAATACGTTATTCCACACGCCGGCGGCAAATCCCTCTTCCTTGAGGCGGCCGACGCTCAACAGGGGCAGTTGGCCTTTGCCGCCCGCCTTGCGCAACTGGGCAATGTCTTCATTGCTATTGACTGTTTTTTCGGCGAAGGGGATGCCGCGTTCGCTCAACAGCCGGCGGCCATCGTCGCACGGAATGCATTTCCCGGTCGTGTACAGCGTCACCGGATTGGCCTTCACCGCTTCGGCCAGTTCATACGGGAGGCCGGCGGCATTGACAATGCCGGCGGTCACGCTTTTGGTTTCCACCTGTCTGGCCGAAGAGGGAGGCGGGACGTCGCTGTAGGTAACTTTGCCGTCCGGGCCGACCCATTTATAGAGCTGTGCGCTGGCGGAGGCCGCGCACAGCATCAGCAGCACTGCGGATATGCGTAGGCGTGTCATGCCGGTCCTTTGTCAGGAGGCCATGCCGCTATGCCGCAGCAGCGCGTCGATTGTCGGTTCGCGTCCGCGGAACGCCTTGAATGATTCCAGAGCCGGACGCGACCCTCCCGCTCCCAGGATCTCGCGCTGAAACTTCCGGCCGGTTTCGACCGACAGGATGTTGCCGCCAGTCGCACCCACTTCCTCGAATGCGCCATACGCATCGGCGGATAAAACTTCCGCCCACTTGTAGCTGTAGTAACCCGCCGCATAGCCGCCGGAGAAGATATGGCCGAACGAATTCTGGAAGCGGTTGAATGGGGGCGGGATCATCACCGCGACCTGGTGCCGGACTTCGTTCAGCACATCTTGCACTGTCTTGCTGCCATACGGGTCATGGTCGTAATGGAGGTGCATGTCGAACAGCGAGAATTCGACCTGGCGCAGCGTCTGCAGACCGGACTGGAAATTCTTCGCGGCGATCATCTTGTCGAACAGCGCGCGGGGCAGCGGTTCGCCGGTATCGACATGCGCGGTCATATGCTGCAGCACATCCCATTCCCAGCAGAAGTTTTCCATGAACTGCGACGGCAGCTCGACCGCATCCCATTCCACGCCGGAGATGCCGGATACGCCGAGCTCGTCGACTTGCGTCAACATGTGATGCAGCCCGTGGCCGAATTCATGGAACAGCGTGATCACTTCATCGTGGGTAAACAGCGCGGGCTTGGCCTTGCCGTCGATGACCGCCGGTTCGCTGAAATTGCAGGTCAGGTAGGCGACCGGGGTTTGCACCGTGTTCTGCAGGCGGCGCCGGCCGCGCGCATCGTCCATCCATGCACCGCCGCGCTTGCCGTTGCGCGCATACAGGTCGAGGTAGAACTGGCCGACCAGTTGGCCGTCCTTCTCGATGCGGAAGAATTTCACATCCTTGTGCCAGGCAGTCGCGGTATCGGGCTTGATGTCGACTGCGAACAGCGTTTGCACCACGCGGAACAAGCCTTCGATCACCTTTGGTTCCGGGAAATACTGTTTTACT
>DASVLY010000422.1:0-3439 GCA_036384635.1 Noviherbaspirillum sp.
TTGATCATCACTTCGTAGTTACGCAAAAAGAGGCGGCGGCAATCGGCAAGGAGAGGATGGGAAAGAGAGGAGAGCATAGTGAATGAGTTATTGGGCGATGAACATCACATCGCGTTGTAAGGGAATAAGGTGCTGGCCGCCATCGACCAGCAAAGTGGTGCCCGTGATCGCCGGGTTTTCAGCGACGAAGCACACGGCCGACGCTACATCGTCCGGCGCGCTGGAGCGGCCGAGCGGGGTTTGGGTATGAGCCTTGGCAAAGCCTTCGGCGGTCTGGTTGCCGGAAACCAAGGTGATGCCGGGCGCAACGCCAACCACGCGCACTTTCGGCGCTAACGCCTGCGCCAGCATCGTGGTGGCTGCCTGCAACGCGGCTTTCGACAACGTGTACGATAAAAAATCCGGATTCAGGTTGAACAGCTTCTGGTCCAGCAGATTCACGACCACGCTTTGCGCGCCGTCGGGCGTTGCGGCGTACAAAGCCTGCGCCAGCAGCAACGGTGCCGCCAGGTTCGCATGCATGTGCGCATCGAGCCGTGCCACGGAAAAATCCGACGTGCTGTCGTGATCGAATAGCGATGCATTATTGACTACGCATGAAATCGATGCGCCGATGGCCTGTGCCGCATGCGGCAGCAGTGCTTTCACCGACTTCTCGTGGGCCAACTCGCATGCCACTGCCACTGCGCGCCGTCCCAGTGCCTCGATCTCACGCACTGTCGCTTGCGCCTCGTCCGCCGATCGGTTGTAATGCACAACAACATCCCAACCGCGTTGCGCGAGTGCGAGCGCAATCGCCCGGCCGATACGCTTGGCCGAACCAGTCACTAGTGCAACTTTTCTTGTTTCTGTAGTCATATGTTTGTCGCGCCTGGTGTTGGGGTTGTCAATAGACCAGCTCCGGGCAAGCAGGCATCGATTTCTCACTCGCGCCGCGCCGATTTCAATACAATACCGAACATGCAACTGCAACTGCCCGAACCTTCAGCCGACGCGCTCAGAGCGTCACGCTCGCTCTACAACCTGATTGCCAACGACATTCGCCGCAATTCCGGCTGGATTTCATTCGCACAGTACATGGAACTGGCGCTGTACGCACCGGAACTCGGTTATTACAGCGGCGGCGCGATAAAACTCGGTAAAGACGGAGATTTTACAACTGCCCCTGAAATCACGCCGCTTTTCGGCGCGACGTTAGCGCACGCCGCTGCCGGCCTGATGGAACAGACCAGCCCGCAAATACTCGAATTTGGCGCCGGCAGCGGCAAGCTCGCGCGCGACATCCTGACCGAACTCGATGCGATGGGCGTGGCAATTCATCGCTATTCGATCGTCGAAGTCTCAGGCGAACTGCGTGCACGCCAGGAGCGAACCCTGCGCGATTTTCCGCAAGTGACCTGGCTGGAGCGTTTTCCGGCGGCGTTTTCCGGTGTCGTGATCGGCAACGAAGTGCTCGACGCGATGCCGGTGCACCTTGTGGTCAAGACTGGGCAGGGCTGGAAGGAGCGCGGCATCGGCTTGTCTTCCAAGGGCTTCGTATACCGCGACCGGCCGTGCGATGCCGCGCTGATTGCGCAAATTCCGAATGCCGACGAACTGCCGGATGGTTACCTCACCGAAGTACACCCGGTCGCTCAAGGCTTCATGCGCTCGTTGGCCGCGATGCTGTGCGCCGGCCACAGCGAAACCGGTCGCGGCGCCGCCGCGCTCCTGTTCGATTACGGCTTCCCTGCGCATGAGTATTACCTGAACCAGCGCGCACAAGGCACGCTGATGTGCCATTACCGCCATCATGCCCATCCCGACCCATTCTATCTGCCGGGTTTGCAGGACATCACCGCGCATGTCGACTTCACCACGATGGCGCGTGCAGCAGTGGATAGCGGGTTGGATATGCTCGGCTACACCAGCCAGGCCGCGTTCCTGCTCGATGCCGGCATCGGTGAGTTGCTGCTGCGCACCTCGCCCGAAGACCAGGGGCGCTATCTGCCGCAGGCAAATGCAGTGCAAAGGCTGATCTCGCCGGCGGAAATGGGGGAATTGTTCAAGGTGCTGGCGGTCGGCAAGAACGTTCGCCTGCCCGAAAAATTCAGCCGCAATGACCGCAGTCACCGGTTATGAGAAATCAACGGAATAGCGCATGATTCGTTGGTCGCTCACGATTTTCCTTGCGCTGGTGATCTTTTCGTCGCTGTTGCCTTGGCTCGAAAAACTCGGCATCGGCCGCCTGCCGGGTGATATCCGTTTTACCTTGTTCGGCAAGAAGTTCTTCCTGCCGTTTGCGTCGACCTTGCTGTTGTCAATAGTGGTCATGCTGGCAGCGCGCTTGCTCAAATGAGTACAATCTGTGCGTCGCCTGCCATGAAAGGTCATTCATGATCCGCTGGGTTGCCGCCATCTTCATCGCGTTGTTTGTCTTCTATCCGCTGTTGCCCTTTCTTGATCGTGTAGGCGTCGGCCATTTACCGGGCGACATCCGCTTCCGCCTGCGCTCGACAGTATTCTGCCTGCCGTTCGGTTCGACAGTATTGTGGTCGGCGCTCGCGTTCATGATCGCGCAACTGATTGGCTGATCGAGTCTTCCCGGCCGGCCGACGCCGGCTCGCCACGTCGCAAACCCATATACTGTCGAGTCTGTCCGCCGTCGCGTGGCTTCAACCAAGGGCAAGATGCAGCCTACCCTCGAACAATTACGTGAACGTTACGGCCCACGTTACAAGTGGCTGGTGCTGTTAACCGTCATGATCGGCACGATGGCCTCGATCATGTCGTCGACCATCGTCAATGTCGCGGTGCCCGACCTCAGCCTTTACTTCGTGCTTGGCCAAGAGCGTGCTCAATGGGTATCGGCCGGCTTCATGCAGGCGATGACGCTATCGATGCTGACCACGCCGTGGTTCCTGCTGCGTTATGGCCTGCGCCGAACCTATACAGGCGCAATCCTGCTGCTGATGGCAGGCGGTGTCATCGGCGGTTTCAGCGTGAATTATCCGATGCTGTTAGCCATGCGCATGGCCGAAGGCCTAGCCGCCGGCATCCTGCAGCCTATTCCGGCTATCGTGGTGTTTCGCGCGTTCGGCAGCGACGAGCGCGGTAAGGCAATGGGCATTTTGGGCTTCGGTGTGGTGCTGGTGCCGGCAATCGGTCCCAGCGTCGGCGGCTTCCTGGTTGAGCAATTCGGCTGGCGTTCGATTTTCTTCGTGGTCGTGCCGTTCTGCCTGATCGTGCTGGCAATGGTCCGACGCCTCTTGGCGATCAATTCGCCATTAATGGGTGAATCTCGGCCGCTTGACTGGAAAGAATTGCTGCTCGCGGCGGTCTGTATTCCAAGTGTGCTGAACGGATTGGTGCACTTGCATCATGGATTGGCGCAGGCGGCCGCATTCCTCATCGTCGGTGTGACGGGTTTTGTCGTATTTCTCGCGTATCAAATACGAGT
>DASVLY010000423.1:0-2353 GCA_036384635.1 Noviherbaspirillum sp.
CCCACACTGAGTAACATTATTTGCAACGGCACACCGACAGCGCCGTTTCCGACTCCACCAACAAGGGGAAAATGATGTTAAGCGTAGGCATACTGGTCTTCGACCATGTCGAGATTCTGGATTTTTCCGGTCCATATGAAGTGTTCTCCACCGCATCGCGCGTGCACACCCGCCTGTCCGGAATGCCCATATCGTTTCGCTGCTTTCTGGTTGCCGATGAAATGCGTCCGGTCCGCGCGCGCGGCGGCCTGCAGGTGCTGCCCGATTGCGTGCTGCCACCGCCAGCCGATATTGATGTGCTGATCGTACCCGGCGGCGACATTTCCAACGTCATCCGCAACTCCGGCGTGATCGGCTGGATTCAGCGCTGCTCCCGCGAAGTCGCCCTCACGGCTTCGGTATGCACCGGCGCCTTCCTGCTGGCCGAGGCGGGGCTGCTCAATGGTCTGAAGGCCACTACGCACTGGGAAGACCTGGCCGAGCTGCAAAAGCGCTTCCCTGAAGTGAACGTGAGGCCGGACCTGGCGTGGGTGGACTGCGATAAAGTAGTGACCTCCGGCGGCATTTCGGCAGGCATCGACATGAGCCTGCATCTGGTCGAGCGGCTTGCCGACACAGCGTTGGCGCATGCCACCGCAAGGCAAATGGAATACAGATGGAATCCTCATGAAACAAACAAGCCTGCGCAACAAACCGATTCCGGTTTATTTCTTGCTGCGTGAACGGACGCTGGCACTGGACCTGATCGGGCCGGCGGAAGTCTTGCGTTACGCCAATCAAATAGCGGAAAAGGAAAACGGGCCGCCGCTGTTCGCGCTGCATTACATCAGCGCCGAATCGCGTATCGATACATCGATCGGATTGGATGTGACGGGCTTTTCCTGCCTGCCCGATCAGTTGCCCCCCGGCACGATATTATTTCTGGTCGGCTGCGCCGGCAGCGACGATGACTTCGGCAGCCGGGCTGTGCGGGAGGCTGTCGCATGGTTGCGGCGTCATGTGACGCCGCTGCACCGATTGGTATGCATCTGCAGTGGCGCGCAACTGGCCGGCCATGCAGGCTTGCTGGATGGCCGGCTATGCACCACTCACCACAATCACTTTGAGAGCCTGCGCAAAATAGCGCCACGCGCCCAGGTGCTGGAGAACCGGATTTTCGTCGAAGACGGCCACATCTATACCAGCGCGGGAGTCACCGCCGGTATCGATCTGACACTGCACCTGGTGGCGCAGATCGCAGGACATCAATTCGCCGCCATGATTGCCAGGGCCATGGTCATCTATCTGCGGCGCACCGGCACCGACCCGCAATTGTCGCCGTGGCTGGCATTTCGCAATCACATTCATCCGGCGATTCACCGGGTGCAGGATGCAGTCATCAGCGATCCCTCCCGCGACTGGAACACCGCGCAACTGGCGCAGATCGCCTGCATCAGTGGACGTCACCTGACGCGGCTGTTTCGCGAACATACGGGAACCGGCATCGTGGATTATCTGCAGCGCATCCGCATTGCACTGGCGCGCGAGTTGTTGATGCAGTCACAGTTCGACATGGAACGCATCGCGGAAAAAGCGGGATTCAACTCCGGCCGGCAGTTGCGGCGCGTCTGGAAAAAATTTGAAACGGCGCCGCCCAGCCGGTATCGGGTGGACGAATGGGCCGGGAACGGCTGAAACATCGACCGCTTTGCATTTCAGGCTCAGGTACGTACACCATTACGGCTCGCGTCACCGCCAATGCGCCGGCACCGACCTTACTTGCTACTTGCGCCAACCCGCGCCTGTTCTCATTGATTTCACCCATGATCAGTCTCCTTTTTAGAGTGCGGATTTAGGGCCTGTCATCAATTAGTTTGGGAGATGCGTTCATTCCAAAACTAATTGATGACAGGCCCTAGTTTATTTAAATTTGCCGGCTACTGAGTAATTGTCTTCTCATCGCGCTCTTGCAGCATGCGACAGGAAAGTACGAAGAAAATGCTCACAAGGAGCTGGAAAGCTTGGCGCGTTCTATCCGAGGGGAACCGGAAATCGAAGAGGAACTGGAGAAAAAGTACAAAATTAACCATGGTGACATGCTGCTTGCTTACCCTGGCAGCAATGACCCATTACTTGAATTGTTGATGAACGCAATTTCACCATGTCCATTTACCGGCTTCCGTGACTGCCAAGAAAAAGCCCGCTGACTTTTCAGTAGCGGGCGAATCCAATTCAAGAGAGTTGGAGGAGACGAGAAGAACTTTACTGTGTTGCAGCATATTTTTCCAACTCGTTTTCAGACTGTTACATATCCATAAGAAGCGTATACATATCCGCAAGGAACATATTGCCCTGCTCTCTTCCACATCAGGCA
>DASVLY010000424.1:0-1839 GCA_036384635.1 Noviherbaspirillum sp.
TGCCGGTGCCGGCTTACACCAGGGGCGATGAAGTGCGTCGGCTGGTCGCCGAGCAATGGATGCCTGCGCTGCACCGGCATCAGCCGGAAATGATCTTCATCTCAGCCGGTTTCGACGCGCACCGCGAGGACGACCTCGGGCAGTTGGGTTTGGTGGAAGCGGATTACGCATGGATCACGCAGCAGGTGATGGGGATCGCAAAGCAATATGCGAAGGGACGCATTGTCAGCTGCCTGGAGGGCGGCTACAACCTGTCTGCACTCGGACGCAGCGTGGTCGCACATGTGAGAGTGCTGGCCGGGATCGATTAAGTATCGCCGGCTCCGGGTAAAATAGCGGCCTGTCTCATCAACACAGGCTTCAGATTCCCGCATGTCCATACAATGGTTCCCCGGTCACATGAACGCCGCTCGCAAGAAGGCGGCGGAATCGATGGAAAAGACCGATCTGGTCATCGAGGTGGTGGACGCGCGCCTGCCACAGGCCAGTTGCAATCCGATGATCGAGCAACTGCGTCGCCATCGCCAGCGTCCCTGCCTGAAAATTCTCAATAAGGCTGACCTTGCCGACCCTGCGGCCACCAAGGCGTGGATCGAGCATTACAGTCTGCAGAAGGATGTGTACGCGGTGGCGTTGAGCTGCAAGAAGCCGGCAGATGTCGCGAAGGTGCCGAATCTGGCGTTGAAACTGGCACCGCACCGCGGCACCGCGTTGAAACCGCTGCGCATGATGATCATGGGGATTCCGAACGTCGGCAAGTCGACGCTGATGAATGCGTTGTTGAAGAAGCGCGTTGCAGCGGTGGGGGACGAACCGGCGGTGACCAAGACGCAGCAGCGCCTCTACCTCGGCAACAACATGGTGCTGATCGACACTCCCGGTATGCTTTGGCCGAAGATCGAGCATCCGACCGATGGCCTGATGTTAGCCGCCAGCCATGCAGTTGGCGTGAATGCGGTGATCGAGGAGGAGGTCGCAACCTTCCTGGCAGAACAACTGCTGGCGCATTATCCGCAACTAATTACCGGGCGTTACGGTTTTCCGGTCGAAGGTATCGACGGCGTCGCAGTGATCGAAGGCATCGCGAAGCGCCGGGCATTCCGCTTGAAGGGCGGTGACCTGGATTTCGAAAAGGCGGCGCACACCTTGCTGCAGGACTATCGCAGCGGCGCGTTAGGACGCATTAGCCTTGAAACCCCACAGAGCCGCGAACAACTACTGGTGACCTATCAACCGCCGCTGTCGCTTGGCGAACAACAGGAACCGGATGTCGACGAAGAGTGAATGGCAATTCATTAAAACTCAAAGAGCCTCTCCCAATGAAAAGAATACTGGCTGTTGTTCCTTTAATCCTTGCTTTACTGTTTTCCGGTTGCACCACTAGTAGCCAGTCAGTTTGAATTGCCGGAATTTTTCATGGTCTGAATCAGGGGAATTAGGCCATGGAGGATATCGATGCGACGACCGACTTACATTGTCGAGTTGAGCGAGGAAGAGCGTGCTCGGTTGGAAACGCTCATTCGCAAAGGCAAAAGCAGTGCGCGCAAGCAAACACGCGCGCGGATTTTGCTCAAGGCGAATGCGGGCATGCCGTCGCGGGAGATCGAGCAGGTGCTCGATGTATCGGACGAAATGGTGTACCGGGCGCGCCAGCGGTTCGTCGAGGAAGGATTGGAGGCGGCGCTGAACGACAGGCCGCGCCCGGGCGCCAGGCCGAAGCTGACAGACAAGCAATGCGCGCATCTGATTGCCGTGGCGTGCAGCGACGCGCCGGACGGGCACGGCCACTGGACGTTGCGGCTGTTGACCGACAAGGCGGTGGAACTGGGATTCGCGGAA
>DASVLY010000425.1:0-3860 GCA_036384635.1 Noviherbaspirillum sp.
AATAACTTGTCTTTCTATCTCGGTAAATTTCTTCTGGAGATCAGGCGAGCTAAAAATCGAATGAGAGGAAAGAGAAGTGGATGCGCCGGATTTTTTCTCCTTTGCAAACAACTTTTGCAGCCACGCAGGAGAATGACCACGCGGATTGATATTTACAGGCCGCAAATCGGGAGAAGGAGAAGACTGTTGGCCCAGGTTATTTTGAGCATCTGTCGTATCCCTGGTGACAGGTTCGCTGAGACGGGCGGTGTGCAGTGTAGAAGGAAGGAAGAAACAAGATTTCATATTTGCTATTTTCTTTCTCCGGCAAGGACCACCTTCTTTTTTTTCACCTCATATTACGGAGTGAGACTGCCAGCAATGATCATAGTAAGTTAGAGGGTGTTATGAACTGATTCACAACACCCTCTAAGTTGAGGACTTTCTTCCCAAACAAAAGAAAAAGTTTCCTCATGGCTCATGAGTGGCGATAGCAGCGGCTCGGGTTCCATCCGGCAATATTTTTTCGGAAATAGCGCTTGCTCTCATTGTCCCCACCGGTCTTGGAGGGTGTTATGAACCGCGATTCTCGATAAACCTCTGCTGGAGATGAGGCGAGCTAAAAATTGGGTCAGAGGAAAAAGGAGCGGACGCGCCGGATTTTTTCTCCTTTGCATACCGCTTTTGCAGCATTGAAGGAAAATGACGGTGCGGAGGTTCATTTGCAGGCTGCAACTCTGGAGAGGGAGAAGCCTGCTGAGTCGGATTATTTTGAGTATTTTCCGCGTCCCTGGTCGCAGGTTCCTCGAAACCGGCCGAGCGCAAGGTAGAAGGGGGCGAAATTTGAGTTTCATATTCACATTTTCTTTCTCGGGAAAGGAACACCTTCATTTTTTCTCTCCTTTTTTAAATTTTTTGATGACGGATGAGTAGAACTCATTTCATAAATAGCGTTTACTCTCATCGTTCCTGACGGGATAGGCTCTTACTACTTGAGTAGTATCGAACTGCCGTTCGTGCCGCAGTATCGTTGGATTACCGGTTGCTGATGCATCCGGCATCCGACCGTTCAACGCGCATTCCCATGATGAACGAAGACAATGACAAAACCGTGGTACGCAGCCGCCGTGTGCCGATGAGCGCAACCGCCGACAGCGTGCCTGAGCATGGCGCAAACGTGCTGCCGGCCGGAACACGGCTGGGCGAATTCGAGATCCTGGACCTGATCGGCGAAGGCGGGTTCGGCATCGTCTACCTCGCCTACGACCATTCGCTGGAACGGCATGTGGCGCTGAAAGAATACATGCCGTCCGGACTGGCGACGCGCACACGGCAACTGCTGGTCACGGTGCGCTCTCAACAGCATGCGGACACCTTCACCGCCGGCTTGAAAAGCTTCGTCAACGAAGCGCGGCTGCTCGCGCAATTCGATTCTCCGTCGCTGGTCAAAGTGCACCGCTTCTGGGAAGAGAACGGCACTGCTTACATGGTGATGCCGTTCTATGACGGCATCACGCTGAAACAGGCGATGAAGGAACGCCGCATCAAACCGACCGAGGAATGGATCAGGATGATCCTGGCCGACCTGCTCGATGCGATAGAAACCATCCACCGCGTGCAGTGCTTTCACCGCGATATCGCGCCCGACAACATTCTCCTGCTCAAGGACGGACGGCCCGTCCTGCTCGATTTCGGTGCCGCACGCCGCGTGATCGGCGACCTCACGCAAGGCCCGACCGTCATATTGAAACCCGGATTTGCGCCGATCGAACAATATGCCGATATCGCCGGTTTGCGCCAGGGAGCGTGGACCGATATCTATGCCTTGGCCGCTGTCGTGTATTACCTGGTTACCGGCAAAGCGCCGCCGCCCGCGGTCGCGCGTATCGTGCACGACGACATGGCGCCGTTGCGCGAAGCCGGCAGAGGCCGCTACAGCATGGACTTCCTGGCTGCGATGGACAAGGCGCTGTCGCTCAAGCCTGAACAACGCTTCCAGTCGATCGCCGAGCTGCGCAACGCGCTCGACATCATGGACACGAGTCCGCGCAACTTTCCTCGCACCGCCTCCGGGATGAAGATGACCTCCGCCGGCAGTACGCCCGGACCGGCCCCTGCGCACGAGACAGCGCAACGCGCCGCCGCGAATAACCCGGCACAGCAGGCTGCGCCGAAAATGCAATCGGTCGCACAGCCCGACAGCGAATGGCAAAAAACGCGCGGGATGAACAGGCAAGCGACAGGAGACAGACCGAGACGGCGCAAGCGAGCGTCGTGGCCGATGCTGATCCTGCTGCTGGCCGTCGGCGTTGGCACCGGCGTGTATTGGAGCGCGCATCGCCTGATGGATGAAGCGGGCGACCAAACTGCTGACCAGACTATCGCCGGCCAGCCGGCGCTGCAGTCTTCCGGTTCCAGCGAAACTGTCGAGGAAACGCCGGCCGCATCGCCAGCGTCACCGGCACCATCAACACCATCGTCTGCAGCGCCGCCGGCCACCGCTACACCGCCGCCGTCCGCATCCTCTCCTGCCGACATCGCGCCGGCCCCGCCGCGTGTCATGCAAGGCAGCGGCGAACAGCACAGCCAGCCGCAGCAGGCGGCGACAGGCAGTGCGCCACGCGCAACACCTGCGGCGCGCTCACCGGCAGAGGAAGAACTCTGGAGAGTTGCCACCGCAACCGACAATAACGATACCTACCAAATCTACCTCCACCGCTATCCCAAAGGACGTTACGCAGCGGTGGCGAAACAAAAACTCAAGCGCACGCAGCTCAAGCCCGAGAACAGGCAGGAAGCGACGCTCGCGATGCAGAGCCGCCCCGCCGTGACAGAGCAGCCGCGGCCCGAATCCGCGCCCTCCTCTGCCCCTGCTGCGCCTGCGCCCTCTTCCGATACCAGCGCACAAACAGCGCCGGCTGCGCCGCCTTCTCCCGAGGATGAATTATGGAAAGCGATCATCGCCAGCGACAAAAGCGCCGACTACCAGACCTATCTGGATAAATATCCCGATGGCCGCCATGCAACGGCGGCCAGGGACAAGCTCGCCAGCCTGAAACGGGAAGAACCGGCTGCGCCGGTGGTTCAGCCGGAAACAAAAGAACGCACGGCGCCGGCGGAAGAAGCGCAGACGCCCGCCCCGCAGTACGAACCCGAACCGAAGTCCTTGGCAAAACAAGGTCCGCCATCCGGCCCGGCGAGCGGCAATACCGTAATCAGGGTCGGCGATCAGACGATGACGGGGCGCTTTTCGACCGACCCGAAAACCGGAGCCGTGTCAGGGACGGGACACATTGCATGGAGCAACGGCGACCGCTTCGACGGCACGCTGGTGCGCGGCATCAAACAGGGCAAGGGCCAATTCATCTGGGCTAACGGCCAGCGTTACAAGGGTGACTGGGCGAACGACATGCCCAACGGCCGCGGCACGATCTGGTTCGCCAACGGCAACCGCTATACCGGCGAAGTGAAAGACGGCATGCCGCATGGCGAGGGCACGACGCATTTCAAGGACGGCGATGTCTATAGCGGCTCCTGGGTCCAGGGCAAGAGCCAGGGTCAGGGCCGCTATACCTGGGCCAACGACAGCTATTGGGAGGGGGAGTTCAGGGATGGCAAGCAGACGGAGAACGGCAAGATGGTGTTTGCGGAAAATAAGGCGGCGTCTGACAGCAGCGGAGCATCGGCGGCGGCAAGCAGTGCCGGGGAGCCCGGGGAAAAATAAGCGCCGGCCTTGATCGCCACGTTTGCCAGAGAACAAGGGTAACGAAAGACCGAAACATTTTTTGTGGGAATTTTCAGGAACCAAGGCATATGCTGCCGCCACCCACATGCATAGGATTTTTCTTAACCGCCATAAAACGAGGAGGAATGTATGTCAC
>DASVLY010000426.1:0-3351 GCA_036384635.1 Noviherbaspirillum sp.
GCGAGTAGTGCTGCGATACCGGCGACGCGGCAGAGTCCCCGAGCAAGGCCGACAGATAATACAGCGGCACGCGCTGCTCCTGCCAGATCACCGCGCCTTCGTTGTAAGCCGACGCCAATGCATTAGTCTTCAACTGCTGCACCTGCTCCACCAGCACGGACGGCACCGCGTAGATCCGGCCGCCGGTCGACACCAGCACGACCTGCGTCACTGCCAGCGTCAACGGCAAGTGAATCGTGAAATGCGTGCCCTTGCCCGGTTCCGACCAGGTGGAAACACGCCCGCCCAGCGCCGCCGCTTCCGAGCGCACCACGTCCATTCCAATGCCGCGTCCGGCCAGTTCGGTCACCTCGTCCGCCGTTGAAAAACCCGGGTGGAAGATCAGGTCCGTCACTTCCTGATCCGACATGTTGCTGTCATTGGCCAGCAAACCCACGCGCCTGGCCTTGTCGCGAATGCGCCCGACATCGATACCCTGTCCGTCGTCGGAGAACTGGATGACGACTTCATTGCCTTCCTGCCGGATTTCAATCAGCAATTCTCCGACTTCATTCTTGCCGGCGATGCGGCGCGCCTCGCGCGACTCGATGCCATGCACGACCGCATTACGCAGCAAATGCTCGAACGGGCCGGTCATCTTTTCCAGCACGCTGCGGTCGATTTCCACCGCGCTGCCGCGGATATCGAGATTGACCCGCTTGTCGACTTCCTTGGCCGCCTGGCGCGTGACGCGGAACAGGCGCTCGGAGATGCTGGCGAACTGCACCATGCGCACCCGCATCAAATCCTGCTGCAACTCGCGCGTCAGGCGCGCCTGGGTCGTCAGGTCGCCGGCTGCGCTGTCGAGCGTACGCGCCAGGTTATGATGCACCGATCCGACGTCGTTGACGCTCTCGGCCATCATGCGGGTCAGCTCCTGCAGCCGGGTGAAGCGGTCGAATTCGAGCGGATCGAATTCACGGTCCGCCGAATTCGCCATGCGCGAGGTGATCTGCGTTTCCGCCTGCATTTCGATCTCTCGCAACTGGTCGCGCAGACGCGACACATTCTCCGTCAGTTCCGACAGCGACTGGCGCAACATGCCGACTTCGGTCTCCAGCTTGGAGCGCGAGATCGACACCTCGCCTGCCTGGTTGACCAGCCGGTCGAGGATATCGGCGCGCACGCGCACCATCTGCGCCGGTGCCTTCAATGCCTCCTGCGCCGCTCCCGCACGCGCCACCGGCGGCATGACAGATACTGTCTTGGCAGCCTGCAACGGCATGAGCGGTGCAAGAACCACCGGCTCGTGCGCAGCCACTGGCGGCTTGGCGTCATCGTTATTGAAATCCGCCGCCTGCTCTTCTCCGACTGCTTCGGACTGCATTACCGGTTTGGCGGCCTGCGGATTCTGTAAGTGGTCGAACACCTGCAGCGCCTGATCGTAACGCTGCAACAGGTCTTCCAGAGTCAGCGCAGACGATGTTCCCATGCGCATCAGGTTTTCGATGCGGGTTTCCATGTCATGCAAATGCTGGCCAAGTCCCATCGCGCCGGCCATGCGCGCACTGCCCTTCAAGGTATGCAGATGGCGCAGCAGCGATTGCGGCTGCGCGCCATCGGCGGGCTGCTCCTGCCAGGAACGCAGCGCCAGGCCGATTTGCGGAAAGATGTCTCGTCCTTCTTCGAAGAATACTGGCAGCAGGTCGGCATCGAGTTCGTCCTTCAGCCCCGCCGCCGGATCTGCCACGGCATCATTCTCGCCGGCGAGTACCGGACCGGCGAAAGGTGCGCTGCCGATGTGGCCAGCCGATGCGTCCTCCACATCGGTTTCCTGCTGCGGCATCGCCAGCGGCCGCAATTCCGGCATCAATTCCGGCGTCAATTCGTGCGCATCCGGATGGCCGGAGATCTCCGCTGCCGTTTGCGTCGGATGATCGGCGCGCAGTTCGATATCCTGTCGAATGCTTGCCAGCAGACGCGCGTACTCCGGTTCGTAAACGGGCATGTCGCCCAACGCAAATTTCTGCAGCATCAACCGCAAGCGTTCGACGCTTTGCTCAAGCGTATCGAACTCATGCTCGGTTATGCACACCGGTTTGCGGGCGAGCAGTTGCAGCACCATTTCCAGCGCATGCGCCGGTTCCTGCAATGCGGTAAAACCAACGGTGGCGGAACTGCCTGCCAGCGAATGGGCGGCATGCACCGCCTGCACGTTCACGCAACGGTCGGGCTCATGCCGCCATTCTGCGAGGTCGCGCGCCAGCAGCCGCACCAGTTCATCGGTTTCGGCCAGGTAAATGTTATGCAGCGGGACACTGATTTCCAGGCTGCCAATGCGCTTGACGTTATCGTTGTGCCTAGGCTCGGGTACCTGCATCGTCGGAAATTCGATCACTTCCGCAATCGACACCACTGGCTCGGAGCGGGCGCAGGCAGCGCCGGTTCAGGCGCAAGCGCGGCGCTGTCATCGGCGACGCCAAACATCGCCGGACCGGCATCCGGCAACTGAATCTCTTCCGCCACCGGCAAGGCCGACACCTCTTCCGCGAGCGGATTGCTCGTGTCAGTTTCAGTTTCCGCCGGCATGGATTCGGCATCCTGCCCCCATTCGTCCTTGGGCATCGATTCCGTTATCGTTTCGGCTGCAGCGGCAAGCGATACCGCCTCGTCCTCATACGAGAAGCCGCCGCCTGCTTTCACACGTTCGGCTGCGGCAACCAGCGCATGCTGCATACGGTCCGACCTGCCAAACTGCGTCAGATCCTGCACCCACGCCCCCAGCACTTCGGCTGCTTTCTCCAGCAAAGCGTACAGGTCCGCATCACCGCCACGCCCCTCCGACAACCAGAGATTCAACACTTGCTCGATGCTCCATGCCGCTTCGCCGAACGCGACCAGGCCGACCATGCGGCCGCTGCCCTTGAGAGTGTGGAAAGAACGGCGCAAGGTCGTCAGATGCTCCTGGTTGTGCGGCTCATTACGCGATTCCGGCAGCGTTTGTCTGACCGTACCCAATACCTCTTCGGCTTCGGACAGGAAGATCTCCAGCAACTCCGCATCGATCGCCTCATCGGTCACGGGTGTGACCGCCGCAGGCAATGGCTCCGTTGCCGGCTGCACCGGAACCGTCGCAGTGATGATGTCGGCCAGCGCCTCATGCGATGCGGAAAAATCGGCGCGTCCCAGGATTTCAATGACTGCCCGTGCCCTATCGTTGGCTTCCGGATTGTCGACCAGTGCTGCATCGAGGCGCACTTGCTCCAGCGATTCCTTCAATTGCTCCTGCAATTCCTGATTATCCGGCTGCGCGGTCAGCGACAGCGCCAGCTCTGCCGACTGCTGCTGATGCAATGTCAGTTCATCTTCGAC
>DASVLY010000427.1:0-4978 GCA_036384635.1 Noviherbaspirillum sp.
CAGCTACGAAAACCATATTAAAGCGGCAAGGTCCGATGTCAGGAAATTTGAAAATCATGTCCTCCCGCTGATTGAGGACAAACTGACAGACCTGAGTGTGCAGCGTCTGGATTTGGACAAGATTCGCGAGCTGCGCGATGCCGTTTACGCGGAGCTGGGCGACGAGGTCAGTGCCGAAAAGCCGCTGTTTACTCAACAGCTCCAAACCGAGCTGGACAAGACCAAGAGGAATTCGCGCATCATTGCCGGCGTTGGCCAGTATATGATCAACAAGAGCGAAGGGAAACTTCACGCGGCCAACGCGCAGCTTGATCAGGTAGCGAAAGATCGGGACAGCTTCAAAGCACTGGCTAAGGCTTACAAGCGCAGTACGGAAAGCAAGAAACTTCATGCGGCCAGCGAGCGGCTTGATCAGGTAGCGGAAGATCGGGACAACTACAAAGAACTGGCTATGGCTTACAGGCGCAGTGCGAACAGCAAGGATGCCCTAATTGCGAAATTGCAGGCTCAACTTGCCATGGCCAAGAGATAGCGCAAGTGGGCGAAAGGTATCATTAATGCCGCAACGACTGTCTTGCCTGTAAAGAGCGGATGGTCAATTATAAAACCGGTAGTGGCCGCGCCAGCGATCCAAGTCTTCCCCCGCTGCGCCAAGGACTTTGCTCCGGCGCAGCAAGGGGCCAGCGGTTGGATCAGTTAAAGCGGCTACACTTCCGCAATCTGGCATGATCGACACACCCGGCGAGACCGAACTTTTTGATAGAACTGACCGTCAAATCGCTCTAATTGTGAAACAGACGAGTTTTGGCGCAAGTCAGGACTCGTCTTTTTTTGGTCGGAATCACGCTCTCTGCGCCAGCTTGCTGGCGATGAGCTGCCTCGCAAAGCCGAGCACGAACAAGGTATTCGTCACCATGTAACGCTTCAACAGCCGGCGCGGTTCGCACCCGAGGCGGTACAGCCATTCCAGCCCATGCTGCTGCCACCACAGCGGTGCGCGTTTGACGGTGCCGGAATGATAGTCGAACGCGGCGCCGACGCCGATCATGACGGCGTTGACCCGTCCTCGATGCGCCGCCATCCACTTTTCCTGTTTCGGACATCCGAGCCCGACGAAAACGACATGCGCGCCCGAGTCGTTGAGCATGCCGACGATGTTCTCGTCTTCCTGCGTGGACAGAGTGCGAAACGGCGGCGAGCAGATGCCGGCGATGCGCAGTTGCGGAAAACGCTTCTCCAGCGTGATGCGCAATTGCGCGAGCGTTTTCTCGGTGCTGCCGAATAAAAACACCGACTGGCCCAGCCGTTCAGCATGCTCCAGGTATTTCAGCATCAGGTCCGGCCCGTTGATTCTCTGTTGCGCGGGATGCCCGAGGCGGCGCATGGCCCATGCAATCGGTGCGCCGTCTGGCGTAACCATATCCGCATTGTCGACGGCGCTCTTGAGCTCGGCGTCCTGAGTGGTAGTGACGACGGAGTGGACATTGCAGATGCAGACATAGCGCGACTGGCGTGCCGCAGCCCATTGACTAATGCGGGAAAGCGCATCGTCCCAGCTCAGTGCATCGATAAATGCACCGAGTATCGTCTGGCCGTCACGCGGCGCAGGCGGGTCATGCGGCACGCCGCTCTTTTCGTGTTGTGGCAATGGCGTCTTCATAAATGTCCATCAGGATTTCGTAGTTGCGTTCCGGCGTGTATTGCGCTTCGTATTCGGCACGCGCAGCACGGCCCATGCGCAGCATCTGCTCAGGATGGGATTCCGCCCACAGGATGCAGCGCGCCAGGTCGGCGGCATCTCCGGGAGTAAACAGCAATCCTGTTACACCGTCGTGCACGATATCGGCCAATGCGCCGAGCCGGCTTGCAATCACCGGCAGTCCGCATGCAAAGGCTTCGATAATCGTGCGCGGCGAATTTTCATGGCAGATGCTCGGCACGATCAGGTAACGTGCGGATTGCATGCGCGACATGATCCGTTCCAGCGGCTCGAAGCCAGGGCAGTGTTCGCCGAATGCAGCGCGTGCCAGCGCTTCCTGCGGGCCGCTGCCGATCACCTTGATTGCTACCCCGTCCAGGTGCGGCGCCGCCGCGGCCAGAACAGCCAGTCCCTTTTCCACGGAAAACCGTCCGACATACAATCCGCCGCTGCGCTCTTCCCATTGCGGGGGCGTGTCGGACTGCACGAAGTTGGGTTTGATGCGCAAGCGTTCGAGCGGCAGGCCGCCTTGCACGTACTTGTCGCGCGCAAAACGATTGAGCGCGATATATCGTGTTACCCGCTCCCGATAAGTGCCGAGCAGACGATGTGCGGCCAGCATGACGGTGGCGACTGTCGATTGCGCGGCAGACTGGCGGTAGCATTTGTGTGCGACCGAACGCCAGGGCAGCTTGCCGATGCAGTCTTCGCATATTTTCCCGTTGCGCAGGAAATTCGCTTGCGGGCACAGCAGGCGGAAATTGTGCAAGGTCTGCACAACCGGAATGCCGATCTTCGATGCCGTCCAGTAGAGCGACGGTGAGATAAGCGGAAACGTGTTGTGCGCATGGATCACATCCGGCCGGAATTGTTCGCAAAGAGATTCCACTGCGTGCGAGGACTGCTGCGACCAGACGGCGTTGAGCGCAGCGGTGGTGCGCGGCATGCCGTTGAGGGCATTGTTGTGCTGCGCATAAGCCGTTACTTTATGGCCATGTGCGCGCAGCAGCGCCATTTCGGCTTCGACTACCGTGTCTTCACCTCCGGCATGCTGATAAGCGTTGTGTACGATCAGTATCTTCATTGTCGGTCAGGTCGAGTCAGGACTGATGGCGGCGCCATCCCAGCAATCCGTCAAGCCGCCCCAGCATGACTGCACAGCCCAGCGCCAAGTCGGCTCCGAACGAGCCTTTCAACAGCGGGCGCAATACCGGCGCTGCCAGTCCTCGCATGACTACCCACGCCGGCAGCCGGTGCTTTGCGTATAACGCGCCGGTGCCGCGTTCCCGGCGCCGGGCCGCCAGACGCGCTTGCGGGGTCGCCTTCGGTTCCTTCGACGACACCGCGTGATGCACTTGCGCGGCGGGCTCGTAAGTAAAGAGCGCGCCCGAATGCAGCGCGCGCAGCACGAAATCGGTTTCTTCTCCTGCGCCGAACCACTGCCCGATACCGAGCCGGCTGTCGAAGCCGCCTATCTTCTTGCACAGCGCGCGGCTGCAGAACAGCGTGATCGAACTGACCGGGACATCGCGGAATGCGCAGGCGCGCTTCCAGCTCAGGTTGGATGCCATGAGCGGCTGCTCTGCCTGCTCGACCCAGCGCACCACGACACCCGCGGGCCGATCTGCACAGGAAAAGCGCGCAGCCACTCGTTCGAGCACATCGGCTTCGTACCAGCAGTCGTCGTCCGGAAACCCGATCCATTCCCTTCGGGCTGCATCGATGCCGGCATTGCGGGCCGCTGCCAGATTGGGCGGGAGCATGTTCAAATGGGTGACCTCAATGCCGAGAGATTGCGCGCGTTCCAGATGCGCGCGCAAGCGATCGTCATTATTTTGGTCGACCACGATCACTTCGTAATTGCAATACGTCTGCGCCGCCAGCGAGGCGAACAGGCGCGCAAGCTCGTCGGTGCGGCCGACGGTGGCGAGAATGAGTGAAATGCCGGGCATGCTCATGCGTGCGCCTCCGCCTCGACGATTCTCCTGCGTCTGACCAGGTAACGAAGAAAATGCATCGCGCGCGCGACGGGATTGAATCCGACATGCGAGAGCCGCACCCGGAAATCCTCATCCAGCGCAGGAAGGCGCTCGCGGGTCGACAGACTGCCCTGGTGTTCCCGGAACACCGCCAGCGGCTGGTCCAGTTGCACCGGCTCGCCCAATTCGCCGAGCTTCAGCCACAGGTCATAGTCCATTGCGTACTTCAGGCTGGTGTCAAAGCCGCCCGCACCTAGAATGGCTTCACGGCGTACGAAGGTGGCGGGATGCGGGATGAAATTGGTGCGCAGCAGGCGCGAATAGCTGTAGCGCGGCGAAATGAATTTTTCATGCTCCAATGCACCGCCGACATCGCGCAGGATTCGTCCGAACAGCCAGTTATGGCTGCCGGACTGCAAGTGCCGGGCTACTGTCGACAGCACATGCGGGCCGACGTAATAGTCGTCCGAATGCAAATGTGCGATCACATCCCCGTTGGCGGCCAGCAAGCCTTCATTCATTGCGCGGCTGATGCCGCCGCGCACGTTTCGGATCAGACGGTAGGGACGAGGCAGGGCGGTAATCCGCTCCAGCGTGCCGTCGGTCGATCCGCCGTCGACGAAAATGTACTCGATATGCGGATAGTCTTGCGCCAGCACGGACGCGATCGACTGCGCGAGGTAAGGCTCGCTGTTCCAGGTGCAGGTGATGATCGAAAACGTAAGCGCTTGCATAATGGCTCGACGATACAGGAAACGATTGCGCGCAAAAGAACGGATTTTGCACACGTCATGCACGCTTGATCGGCAAGCGTGTTGTAGGTTTGACCGGGGCAGGGGCGCACTCGTTTGATGAAGCCGTCTGATATCCGACAACTTTTTGCCGTTATGCCCCTTGCCGACTGACGCGCCGCCATTCGCGCATGCGCGTGACAAGAGTTCTTCACCGCTCATCAATCTTGCGTGGTTGATATATGCAGTGAAGTTGCAACTCGTAAATGAATCGCCTAACCCCGAACAATCTTCGAATCCAAGGCTTTATTCGTTTAGCTTGAAAACAGAACAAAAACTTATTCCTAAGCAGGCCCTATGCTGCTCAACCGCTGGTACTCTGCAGGCGCGCGCATCGCAGCATAGGGCCGGCGGCTTCTTGCCAGAACGATCGAGAACAGCAGCAGGTTAGTAACGAATTCACCGCTGAAAAGACTGCTCATGTTCAGCGGCGTTTCGGTAAAGTAGCGGGTGAAAATGACCCAGAACAATGCGAGCGATAACCCGCGCATTGCGGTATTGGCCGCATA
>DASVLY010000428.1:0-2991 GCA_036384635.1 Noviherbaspirillum sp.
TTCCGCAAAGGCAAGGGCCGCGAGGATCCGGAAATCAACCTGATCCCTTTTATCGACGTGCTGCTGGTGATCCTGATCTTCCTGATGGTCACCACCACCTACAGCAAGTTCACTGCGCTGCAGATCACACTGCCCACGGCAGATGCTGAAAAGGCGGTCGAACAGCCGCAGGAGATCAACGTCGGCGTCGATGCGGCGGGCCACTACGCGATCGACAATACGCAGGTGTCGGCGCGCGACGCCGCGGGTCTGGCCGACGAACTGAAAAACGCGGCCAATGCGAAGGGACAGTCGCGCAAGGACCCGGTCATCGTGATCAATGCCGATGCCACTGCAGCGCATCAGTCGGTGATCAATGTATTGGAGGCGGCGCGCATCGCCGGCTTTGAAAAGATCACGTTCGCGGCGCAGACCAGCGGCGGCAAGTGATGCGACTGCCCGTCCGTTCGGATGGCGGGAACAGGCATTTTCCCCGGCGGCGCTCTTCCATTGAGGCAATGCTGGCGCGTATGTGGATGCGGCGCGGTTTTTGGGCTTGTCTGCTGTGGCCGCTGTCGCTCCTGTTTCGTGGCTTGAGTGCTGTGCGGCGCGGCTTATATCGCGCAAGGCTCGTGCAATCGACCCGCCTGCCGGTGCCGGTAATCGTGGTCGGCAATATCTTCGTTGGCGGTACCGGCAAGACGCCGCTTGTCATCTGGCTGGTTCAGGAATTGCGCCGCGCAGGCTATGCGCCGGGCGTGATTTCGCGCGGCTACGGCGCGGCAAACGATGCGCCGCGCATGGTGACGCCGCAATCGCTTCCTGCCGAGGTCGGCGACGAACCGGTCCTGATCGCGCAACGAGCACAATGCCCGGTGATGGTCGCACGCCGGCGCGTTGCTGCAGCTCAGGCGCTTCTGGCGAGCCATCCCGAAGTCGACGTCATCATCTCCGACGACGGATTGCAGCATTATGCACTGGCACGCGATATCGAGATCGTGCTGTGCGATGTGCGCGGCAACGGCAACGGCTGGATGCTGCCGGCGGGTCCCTTGCGGGAACCGGCTTCGCGCCGGCGCGATTTTACGGTCTTCAATGCGGAGCATGCGCCGCCCGGCCTTGCTCAACCGGTATTTCGCATGCAGTTGGCGGGCGAGGCCGCCGAACGATTGTCCGATTCCTCACAGACGATCGCGTTGAGCGCGATCCCCAAATCCTCATGCATCGTCGCTGCGGCCGGCATCGGAAATCCGTCGCGCTTTTTTTCGATGCTGCGCAATGCGGATTTAATCATCGAAGAACTGCCGCTACCCGACCATTATGATTTCGCGGACAGCCCATTTGCACAAATCGACGCCGACATCATTCTGGTGACCGAGAAGGATGCAGTAAAATGTAGGCAGATTGATACGCTCAAAAACGACCCGCGATTGTGGGTCGTTCCCGTGGCAGCGCGCATCGACGGCGCGCTGGCCCAATGCATAGTGGAGAAATGTCGTGGACGCCCGACTCCTTGATATCCTGGTTTGCCCGATTTGCAAGGGGCCGCTCGAATACAAAAAAAACGCGCAGGAACTGATCTGCAATCCGGACAAGCTCGCATTTCCGGTTCGTGACGGCATTCCGATCATGTGGGCCGATCAGGCGCGCGACCTGAATGCCGAGCCGGCTCCGGCCCCAGCCGGCAAATAACTCACCCTTGTGCGAACTGCCCGCCGATGAGGTTGTGAATAAATCTACTGCGCGGTCCATCTCGCCCCTGCGATGCTCGCCGTACAGTCGTACGGCTGCGCTTCTCGGGCCGACTTTGGATCGCTCGCTACGATTTCTTCACAACCTCGATGCGGGCGCACCATGAGAAATCCCATGACTTTCACCGTCATTATTCCCGCTCGTCTTGCGTCGACCCGTCTGCCCAACAAACCATTGGCGGATTTGGGCGGCAAGCCGATGGTCGTGCGTGTTGCCGAACGGGTGGCAACGTCCGGTGCCGCCCAGGTCGTGGTCGCGACCGACCATCCCGATATCGTCGCTGCCTGTGAACAGCACGGCGTGGCAGTACGCATGACGCGCGCCGATCATCCGTCAGGCACGGACCGCATTGCCGAAGTCGCCGCCGCAATGGCACTGCCGACGGATGCGGTGGTGGTGAACGTGCAGGGCGACGAACCGCTGATCGATCCGGAACTGGTCGCCGCCACTGCCGCTCTGATCAGCGCCGAAGTGCCGATGGCAACCGCCGCGCACCCGATTGCCGAAGCTGCCGACACCTTCAATCCGAACGTGGTCAAGGTGGTGCTGGACAAGGCGGGCAGGGCGCTTTACTTTTCGCGTGCAACGATTCCCTGGCATCGCGACGCTTTCGCACACTCGAAAGACACGCTCCCGGCAGGCTACCGGCCCCTGCGGCATATCGGCCTGTATGCATATCGCAACGCATTCTTGCAGGCGTATCCGCAGCTTGCGCTGTCGCCGCTGGAACAGACCGAAGCGCTGGAACAATTGCGCGTGTTGTGGCACGGCTATCCGATTGCGGTGCATGTGACGCAAAATATCCCTGCAGCGGGAGTTGATACTCCCGAGGATCTGGCGCGGGTGCGGTTAAGTTTTGGTTAACGAATTTAAAAGAAAATCAAGGAAAAAATGCCGGTTTAGCAGCATTCTGTGGTAAGTTTCGTGCAATGTTAGTGTGATACAAATATCACAGGCTTAAAAGCCTTTCAACAGGAAACAACCTGTCACCACGATCGAATCTGAAACTCGTTTAGGAAAATCTCATGCGTCTCATCCTTCTAGGAGCGCCTGGTGCCGGTAAGGGCACACAGGCGAATTTCATTAAGGAAAAGTTCAATATCCCCCAAATCTCCACCGGCGACATGCTGCGCGCCGCTGTCCAAGCCGGTACGCCGCTGGGCATGGAAGCGAAAAAAGTCATGGATGCAGGTGGTCTGGTTTCCGATGACATCATCATTGGCCTGGTGAAAGACCGCCTGAAGCAGCCAGATTGCGCGA
>DASVLY010000429.1:0-7231 GCA_036384635.1 Noviherbaspirillum sp.
GATTCGAGGCAAACTTTCGTTTCGGCCTGATCCGCATCCGGGAAAATGCGGAAGCCGTAGCGTTGTATCACGGCGAAGCTCAGGAGAGGGCGCAGTTGGCATCGCGCTTTGAGCAGATTCGTGCCAACTGGTGGGCCATCATGCGTACCACCAAACAACTCAATGTCGTATCGACTTTTTACGCGCAATTCGCGATTATTTTCCCGGCGCTGGTGGCTGCGCCGCGTTACTTTTCAGGTGCGATCACTCTCGGCGTTTATACGCAGATCGGCGACGCTTTCGGCCAAGTGCAGGATTCGCTGTCATGGTTCATCAATTCTTTTAACAAGCTGGCGGAATGGAAGGCGAGCGTGAATCGTCTTGCCGGTTTTCACGTCGCGGTGGAAGCCGCCCGCCATCAGGAGCGGGGTATTGCAGTTGAACGCAACAATGTTGGCGCGATCCTGATCGAGGACATGCAATTGCATATACCATCCGGCCAGCCGCTCACGCATGCAATTTCTGCCAATATCCATGTTGGGCAACGCATTCTGGTGGAAGGGCCTTCCGGCTGCGGTAAATCAACACTGTTCCGCGCTATTGCCGGTCTCTGGCCCTATGGTTGCGGCAGCGTCGAAATTCCGAGCGATGCGAAGTTGTTGTTCGTGCCGCAAAAACCGTATCTGCCGATCGGCACACTGCGTACCGCTATCGCCTATCCGGCAGCAGAGAGCGCATACAGGGATCGGGCGATTGCCCATTATCTTGAGCTGTGCAGGCTCGCACAATTGAAAGACAGGTTGGACGAGTCCGATAACTGGAGCCAGCGTCTGTCGCCCGGCGAACAGCAACGCCTTGCTTTTGTGCGCGTGCTGCTGACGCGACCAAGCATCCTGTTTCTGGATGAGGCGACCAGCGCATTGGATGTCGACACCGAGGAACTGCTGTACAACCTGATTTTGCAGGAACTGCCGGATGCGGCCATCATCAGCATCGGGCACCGCGAGGGCATCGCACGACACCACCATATTCGCTGGCGGTTTGTTCATGAGGAGACTGCGGAAGACGCAGAGTCAGCATCGATGCGCTACGCAATACGCTCAAGCCGAATTGCCATTGCGGCAGCAGTAACGACCGACGGTGTGTAGCGCGGGAAATGGTAATGTGCACGCACTGCTCAGTCGTTGCGCAGATAAGCCTCCGCCAGCCGTACCCAGTAGCTTGCGCCGATCGGCAGCAGCTCATCATTGAAATCGTAGCTCGGGTTGTGCAGGTTGCATGGCCCGAGTCCATGTCCGATGTCGCGATGCGCGCCTTCACCGTTGCCGATGAAGACATAGCAGCCTGGTTTTTCTTGCAGCATGAAGGCGAAGTCTTCCGCGCCCATTGTCGGCTCGACTTGCGCATCGACGTTGTTCTCTCCGACGATTGTCTTCATTACTTCGATGGCGAATGCTGTTTCCTTTGCATGGTTGATCAGCGGAGGATAGTTGCGGGTGAAACGGAAATCGACCTGCGCGTCGAAGGCGGCAGCCGTATGCTCGGCGACGCTGCGCATGCGTTGTTCGATCAGGTCGAGCACTGCGGTGGTAAAGGTGCGCACTGTGCCGATCAGCGTCGCTTCGTCCGGGATCACGTTGGTGGCGCTGCCGGCATGGATTTGCGTGACCGACAGTACGCCGGCGTCGATCGGGTTCTTGTTGCGGCTGACAATGGTCTGCCAGCCTTGTGCGATCTGAATCGCGATCATGATCGGATCGATGCCCTTATGCGGTTGCGCCGCGTGCGCGCCCTTGCCCTTGACGATGACTTCGAATTCGTTGGATGAAGCCATCATCGGCCCTGGTGTAACGGCAAAGTTGCCGGCCGCAATGCCTGGCCAGTTATGCATGCCGAACACGGCTTCTATCGGATATTTTGTAAACAGGCCGTCGTCCATCATGCGTCTGGCGCCGCCGCCGCCTTCCTCGGCCGGCTGGAAAATCAAGTACACCGTGCCGTCGAAATTGCGGTGGCGCGCCAAGTAGCGGGCGGCGCCCAGCAGCATCGCGACATGGCCGTCGTGACCGCATGCATGCATCTTGCCGTGGTTTTTCGACGCATGCGGGAAGGTGTTGATCTCTTGCATGGGCAAGGCATCCATGTCCGCCCGCAGGCCGATTGCGCGCCTGCCACTGCCGTTCTTGATGATGCCGACTACGCCGGTTTGCCCCATGCTGCGGTCAATCGGAATGCCCCATTCGGTGAGTTTTTGCGCAATGACATCGGAAGTGCGCTGTTCTTCGAAACAGAGTTCGGGATGCGCGTGAATATCGCGCCGGATTTGCCGCAATTCGGAATGGAAATGCGTGATCGGGTCAATCAACTTCATTAGTATCTCCAGAGACGGACGCCTTTTCTTCGTATTACTTTGAGATACGCATGTCCTCACTAACAAGGGTTATGCGCTTCGATGGCTTGGGTATATTTTAACTACTGCAAGCTCTACCCGGCGCAACGTTTTACATCTTGCGCCGCTCCCCACCAATGCGGAACTTTCTCAACAGCACCTTCGTCAATGTAGAGAGACTGCGCGCTACCGAAGGCGGGCCGCATGGGGGGAATGAGCCGGCGTTTTACGACGTGCGGGGGCAGATGGTGGAAAGTGTAGGGAATGAAGATGAAATGGCGGGCATTGATTTTTTGCGTAGTGGCGGCGGCAGTGGCCGGTTGCTCGCAAATGGGCTATTTTGTACAGGCGGCGCATGGGCAATTCTCGCTGTTGGCAGAAGCAAAACCAATTGACGACTGGCTTGCCAATCCGGGCATCACCGACAAGTTGCGCAGCAAGCTCACCAAGGTCAAGGAGATGCGCGCGTTTGCCGCCAAGGAGCTTGCACTTCCTGATAACGGTACTTTCACTACCTATGCCGATTTGAAGCGTCCATTTGTAATGTGGAACGTGGTAGCGACGCCGGAGTTATCGTTAAAACCGATGCAATGGTGCTTTCCGGTCGCAGGCTGTGTGAATTACCGCGGCTATTACAGCAAAGAGGATGCGCAGATGTTTGCGGCGGAGCTGCGTGCCGAGCATTACGACGTGGAAGTGTCCGGTGTGCCCGCTTACTCGACGCTCGGCTGGTTCCGCGATCCGGTGCTGTCGACCTTCATCAAGTATCCGGAAGGCGAGGTGGCGCGCATGGTGTTTCATGAGCTTGCACACCAGGTGGTGTATGTGTCGGGCGATTCGAGCTTTAACGAATCGTTCGCGGTCACGGTGGAAGAGGCAGGCGTCGAACGTTGGATGGCGCTGTACGGTGACGACAAGATGCGCCAGGCCTATGCCGAATATGAAGGCCGCAAACAGGATTTTCTGGCGCTGCTCATGAAATATCGCAAGGCGCTCGAAGCAAATTACAAGCGCAATGTCAGCGAAGTAGAAAAACGAAAAGAGAAGACGGCAATTTTCCAGGCGTTGAAGGATGACTATCAGATGCTCAAAGCTTCATGGGGTGGCTACAAGGGCTATGACCGTTGGTTTGCCGAGCCATTATCAAATGCGCATCTGGCCGCGATCGCGACCTATCATGATTTTGTGCCGGGATTTCGTGCGCTGCTGGCGCGGGAAAAACGGTTCGACAAGTTCTATGCAGCAGTGAGGGCGCTGGCCGCCCTCGACAAGGACGAGCGCCATCGGCGGCTTGCCGCGATGGCTGCGCTGCCAGTGATGGCGGGAGATAAAGTGCTGCGGTAGCGGTATCGCCGTAAGCAATATTTATTCGCTCGTTTTCATGCAAAACAAAGCAGTTTGCATGATTGCTTTGCACCGCTGACATAGACGAAATACAGGCACGCGGATTTGTCCCATTGCGAAGTTGCTTGCGTGCGGACGCGTGGACCGATAGGATTTACGCCGGAAAAAGAACTGCCATTCGCTTATCCATCGTCATCAAGGAGACAAGAGGCAGACATGGAAAAAATTTGGTTGAAATCATATCCGGAAGGCGTGCCGGCGGAAATTGATCCGAACCAGTACCGCTCGCTGGTTCACCTGCTGGAAGAATCCTTCCGCAAATTCGCATCGCGCAATGCGTATGTGTGCATGGGCAAGTTCATGACATATGCGCAGGTCGATCAGTATTCCCGGCAACTAGGTGCCTGGCTGCAGAGCAAGGGGCTGAAAAAGGGAGCTCGCGTAGCGATAATGATGCCCAACGTGCTGCAATACCCGGTCGCGATTGCCGGTATCCTGCGTGCGGGCTACATCGTCGTCAACGTCAATCCGCTTTACACACCGCGCGAACTGCAGCATCAGTTGAACGATTCGGGTGCCGAAGCGATCATCATCCTCGAAAATTTTGCGGCCACGCTGGAGCAGGTGCTTGCGAAGACCAAGGTCAAGCATATGGTTGTGGCGAGCATGGGCGACATGCTGGGCGGCTTTAAAGGCGTGATTGTCAACTTCGTGGTGCGTCATGTAAAGAAGATGGTGCCGGCATTCTCGCTGTCGAACGCCACGCGGTTCAAGCAGGCGTTGACTGAAGGAGCGAGCCTGTCGTTGAAGCCGGCTGACCTCAATCCTGATGACATCGCGTTCCTGCAATACACTGGCGGCACCACTGGCGTGTCAAAAGGCGCGGTACTTACGCACCGTAATGTGGTTGCGAATGTGTTGCAAAGCGATGCATGGGTGCTGCCGGCACTGAAGAAAGAGCCGAAGGTCGAGGCGATGACGATCATTTGCGCGCTGCCGCTGTACCATATCTTCGCGCTCACCGTCTGTGGATTGATGGGCATGCACTGGGGCGCGATGAGTGTCCTGATCCTGAACCCGCGCGACATTTCAGGCACCGTGAAGGAACTGGCGAAATACAAGTTCAATATGCTGCCGGCAGTGAATACGCTGTACAACGGCTTGATGAACAACCCCGATTTTGCAAAACTGGATTTCTCCTCTCTCAAGCTTTCCCTCGGCGGCGGCATGGCGGTGCAGCAAGTGGTTGCTGAAAAATGGTTGAGGATAACCGGCTGTCCGATTATCGAGGGTTACGGCTTGTCCGAAACCTCGCCGGTCGCAGTCTGCAATCCGGCTGACATCACTGCATTCTCCGGTACGATCGGCCTGCCGTTCCCATCGACCGATGTTGCGATTCTCGATGACGACGGCAAGCCGGTACCGTTAGGTGAAGCTGGCGAAATCTCGATCCGCGGCCCGCAGGTGATGGCCGGCTACTGGAACCGTCCGGATGAAACCGCGAAGGTGATGACGCCGGACGGTTTCTTCAAAACAGGCGATGTGGGCGTGATGGATGCGCGCGGTTTCGTGAAGATCGTTGACCGCAAGAAGGACATGATCCTTGTGTCCGGTTTCAATGTGTATCCGAATGAGATTGAGGATGTGGTGGCAGCGCATCCGGGTGTGCTGGAGTGTGCATGCATCGGCGTGCCGGACAACAATTCGGGCAAGGCAGTGAAACTGTTCGTGGTGCGCAAAGATCCGTCGTTGACGGTAGAGCAGTTGATGAATTACTGCAAGCAGCAATTCACGGGGTACAAGAAGCCGAAATATATTGAATTTCGCGATGAATTGCCGAAGACGAATGTCGGGAAAATCCTGCGGCGCGAACTGCGTGATGAGAAAAAAGTGGCTTGATATTGGGAGCCCTTCTGCAATATTTCGGTCGTCTGCTTGTCAGACAGCTTTTTGAATACAGCTATCCGGCTGTGATGATTCCCGGGCGTCCATCTTCAACCGTAAAACGCGCAATAGTCGAGATGCCGGAATCCGCGCGTCGTACGTCATCCAATGCCTGAAAGCGTGCTGTCGTACGAGCGGGTGTTACTTCCATCATCACCAATCCGCGGCGGTCGCTGCGGCCGAATTTGATATGCGGATTCTGCGCAACATATTGATCGGTTCTGGATTGCGGACGCGAACTTGACGTGATCGAGGTGCCGCAGAATTCGGTGGCGATCACCGGATTGTTTGCACTCGTGGGACGGTTGAAATCCGGTTTCAGATCGCACGCATAGAAGGTATGCACATCGCCCGAAATGACGAGCGGATTGGCCGGACGATGCGTGATGATGTCGTCGAACAGCCGCCGGCGGGCGGCTGGATAGCCGTCCCAACCATCGGTCCAGAACCGGCCCTCACCCGGTCCGGCAACCGGAATCTGGCTCGCCTGCGCCATCAGCGTTTGCTGGGCAATAATATTCCATCTGGCTTGCGAAGACGCAAACCCGTTCGCAAGCCACGTTTCCTGTTCCCGCCCCAGCAGCGTGCGCGCAGACACGACTCGCTCGGTGCAAGCAGAGGTGACGGAGCTGGAGCCGCCATGCCCGGAGCGCTGGCATGCATGGTAGGACCGATACTGCCGGTCGTCGAGCACATGAAAGCGAGCCAGCCGCCCCCAGTCATAACGATCATGGATGCGCAGGTGCGCAAAGCGTAGCGGACCGGCCGGCAACGGTGCCAGGCGTACCGGCATGTGTTCGTAGAATGCCTGGTAGGCGGCAGCGCGCCTTGCCAGGAAGTTGGGATCGAGGCGCTCGTCGCGGTCGTTGCCGTAGTCGTTTGCGACTTCATGGTCGTCCCAGGTCACTATCCATGGCGCTGCCTGATGCGCAGCCTGCAGGTTCGGATCGGATTTGTATTGTGCATAGCGTGCGCGGTATTGCGCCAGCGTCATGCTTTCGTCGGTGCGGCGTGCCGATGACGGATGCGCAAGGTCGTACGGTCCCCATTCGTAAATGTAATCGCCGAGAAACGCGACCAGATCGGGCGCGGCATTCGCAATGTGCCGGTGCGCCGCATACTCGCCGAATTCCCAGTGCTGGCAGGAGGCAAATGCAAAGCGCAACGCCGCAGGCATGGCGTCCGGCGCCGGGGCGGTACGGGTACGGCCGACGGGGCTGACCGCATCACCCAGCATGAAGCGATACCAATACCAGCGATCCGGCTGCAGCCCGGTAGCATCGACATGCACGCTGTGCGCCAGTTCGGGCAGCGCAGTTGCATTCCCCTTGGAGGCGATGCGCTTGAACCCCTCGTCTTCCGCGATTTCCCATTGCACTGACAGTGCCTGAGGTGCAACAGATTGCGCATCGAGCGGATCGGGCAGGATGCGCGTCCACAGCACAATGCTTGTCGGACGCGGCGAACCCGAAGCAACGCCCAAGCTAAATGGATAAGAGCCCGTGCGTACGATGACACCGGCAGGGCAAGCCGCAGTCAGTGCCGTCAGCGAAAGCAGCCGTGACGATTGCGCGA
>DASVLY010000430.1:0-9414 GCA_036384635.1 Noviherbaspirillum sp.
CATCGAATGACGCCAGTGCGCTGCGCGCGGCAAAAATGTCGGCCTGGCTGCCGCGACCGGCGCGATAAGCGCTTTCCGCCGCCTGGATTTCGAGCCGGGCTTGCGTTCCCTGTTCGGCGATCACGGCGGCCATCACCTCCGCGTAATAGCGATCGAGCCATGCCAACGCGGTATCGCGCTCGATCGCCGCAATGGTCTTGTCTTTTTCCGCGAGAGTCTTTTCCGCTTCACGCTCGAAGCGGTCCGCGCGTAACTGACGCTTGTCCGCGCGCGTGAACTCCTGCATCACGCCAATGCGGCGCATGGTCATGAAGTCGCTGCTGACGCTGAACCGGTCCGGTCCATTGACGGGCAGATTATCGACGCCAAGTTTGAGCACCGGATCGGGCAACTGACCGGCAGCGACTGCCATTTGCCGCGAGGCGGCGACTGCCGCGTCTTGTGCCGGCAACTGGCGTGAACGCTGAATTGCCAACTGTTGTGCTTCGGCGAGCGGCAATGCGGCAGGCACCGCGCGGGCGATACCGGAAAGGGATAACAGCGCCGCCAGGACGGCGACGGCGACCTCTTTCCGCTGGGAAGGAACCGAAACGCGCGCATGTGGGCGCGCTGTAAAAAGGAATGGCATGACATCTCCAAAGTGCATTGAACAACACCGCCGGCGCAAAAGCGCGACGATGGCGAATCAATCGACCTGAGATGTCAAATGCGGAAACAGCAGTGGCGAATGGCCAGCGGCGGCGCCGTGGCGCGTGTCAGAAAAAGCGCGTCCTGTGCCGGCCGGGTTGGATGATAGGTGGTGTCAATGGAACTTAAAACCTGCGTCAGCGCAACAGCAACGAACGGCTGCACTGGCGGGGGTTCCGGTTTGTCGAGCGATTGCTGGCTGGCGTGGCCATGTGCATGACAGAGACCTGGCTGCTGCTTGTCAATGCTGCCTGCGCATCCGGGCATGTCATGCATGCCTGAATCAGGCGCCAACGCCATGGCATGGCCGCTCAGTGCCGTGGTCATGCCGGGGCAGGCGTACGACGCCACCGCCAACTGCATGAACAGCAGGCTGATGAGTGCGATCAGCGCGGCAACAAGACGGGTGGGGCGGGCCAGTTTCATGGGGATCTGTGATGAGCTTGGTATGGTCGCAGCGTGCCATTAGCATGTCAAGCGCACAGGGCCTGCACCGTGCCCCGTTTTTGTCAGTGGAATTTCGAACGTCAGAAATACCAGCATTCAGCGATCACACCGTCATCTCTTGCCATTACGTATCGCCAATCGGCGTGCTTGCGAGACTTTGATATTTCCAATATTATGGAAACATAGAATCTAACGACGGTCACAATGGAAACGAAACACGCTATCACTGCGCTCGCCGCCTTGGCGCAAGACTCGCGCCTGGCGGTCTACCGCCTGCTGGTGCAAGCCGGGCAGAAGGGCTTGGCAGCAAGCAAAATCGCGGAGCACCTCGGCATTCCTCCGTCCTCGCTATCGTTCCACCTCAAGGAGCTGGCCCATGCCAACCTGGTGACGCCTCAACAGGACGGACGTTTTGTCATCTATGCCGCGAACTTCGACACGATGCATGCCCTCATCACGTTCTTGACTGAAAACTGTTGCGGCGGCAATCCCTGCACGCCAGTCTGTACCCCAGCCTGTTTCACTACGGAAGGAAGTCCATCATGAAACGTCTGCATGTCCATGTCTCGGTCGATAATCTGAGCGAGAGTATCCGATTTTATTCCTTGATGTTCGAGGCCGAGCCCACAGTGCGCAAGAACGATTACGCCAAATGGATGCTCGAAGATCCTCGCGTAAACTTCGCGATCTCGCAACGCGGCTCCGATGTCGGGCTGAACCATCTCGGCATCCAGGTCGAGTCTGATGCCGAGCTCGGCCAGATGCGGGCGCGTCTGGAGACGCTGCAGCCTGGCGTCGCCAAAGAGGAGGGCGCTGCATGCTGCTATGCGAAGTCGGACAAATACTGGCTTACCGATCCATCAGGCATCGCTTGGGAAACCTTTCACACGCTCGACAGCATTCCGGTGTTCGGAGACGAGGCTAAGACGGGCGCAACCGAGTCGTGCTGCGTGCCGGCCGCTGTGCCTGTCATGCTGACGAAGCGGCCACCTCCAGCCGGGGCTTGCGGACCGTCTCAGGAAACAGCGTCCGCCTCCGGGAAAAAATGCTGCTGAGCGTTCGCCATTCGAGTTTTTCGCCCGCTGCGGCTATCGGCAGACCGGCCGATCCAGTGTACCGGTATCGATCCGTTCAACCGCCCAATGTTCGTTCCATGTGTCCATCGATTGCTACCTAACTCAATACCAATACGGGAGTCTTATGAGCGATAAAGTCTATAACGTACTGTTCCTCTGCACTGGCAATTCCGCGCGCAGCATCATGGCGGAAGCCCTGATTACGACCACGGGAAAAGGGCGCTTTCGCGGCTTCTCGGCCGGCAGCCATCCCAGTGGCCGCGTCAACCCGCTCGCGATTGAGCAGGTCAAGGCGACCGGCTATCCGGCCGATAACTTACGCAGCAAAAGTTGGGACGAATTTGCCCAACCCGATGCGCCCCGGATGGATTTCATCATTACTGTATGCGATAACGCCGCAGGCGAAGTCTGCCCGGTATGGCCCGGCCACCCCGTGTCCGCACATTGGGGCTTTGAAGACCCGGCCGCTGTCGAAGGCACCGATGAAGAGAAGCGCGCAGCCTTCCAGAAGATTTTCAAGCAGATCATGGCGCGTGTAAGCATGTTCGCGAATCTGCCGATCCATATGCTGGACAAGAATGCGATTCATCATGAGATGAAGCAGATCGGAGAAATCACGGTATGACGGACGCACGTCGTCTTGTTTCGGAGGGGATGGGCACGGCTTTGCTGCTGGCTGTCGTGATCGGGTCCGGCATCATGGGTGAACGGCTGGCGGGCGGCAATGTCGCCATCGCCTTGCTCGCCAACGCGATGGCCACTGGCACCGGCCTGGTCGTGTTGATCCTGATGTTCGGTACGATTTCGGGGGCGCATTTCAATCCCGTTGTGACGCTGTCCGAAGCGTGGCAAAAGAACCTGCCGGCCGCCGATGTGCTGCCCTATATCGCGGTGCAGGTAGTTGGCGCCTTCGCCGGTGTCGCGGCATCACACCTGATGTTCGGCGAGCCGGTGTTCTTCGCATCGGAGCACGCCCGTACCGGCATGGCGCAATGGTGGAGCGAATTCGTCGCGACTTTCGGCCTCCTGGCAGTGATCATTAGCTGCTCGCGCAGCCGGCCGGCGGTCACACCGTTTGCCGTGGCGCTGTACATCACGTCGGCGTACTGGTTCACATCGTCGACGTCGTTCGCCAATCCGGCGGTGACGCTGGCGCGTGCGGCGAGCAACACCTTCGCCGGCATCCGGCCGGACGATGTACCGGGATTTATCGGCGCACAACTGCTCGGTGCGGCTGCGGCAACGGGATTGTTCTGCTGGCTGTATCCGGCGGCACCGAAGGATGCAACCGTCGCCGGAACGGTCGCGCCGAGCGAGTTTCACACTTAGGATGACGCGATTATTTGCGTAAGTCCTGTCAACAATCCTCTCAAGGAACCGGAACAGCCGAACTCGGGCTCGTCTCATTGCTCCTTCAACTGCTTCAGGTAACCCCACGGGTAGATGCCGCGCCAGTGGCCATCGCTGAATGTCAGTTGGATGTCATAGGAACCAACCGGCGCAATACCCGTAATCCGGGTGCCGGATGGCACCGCCGCCATGGCACCCGCAAGCCGTGCGGATTTGCAGTCCGCGCATTGGCAACTGGCGCGGAGGAGGGTGTTGTCCAATCGCTGCAGCTCACCATCGTGCCAGCGGATTTCCAGTATCCCTGCGCGACTGTCGTTGGTAATGGATTCGGGATGCATGCCTTGCCCCGTCAGACCGCAGCGCGGCGGATCTGTTCGATGGCGATACGAGCCGCCTTGCGCACTTCCGGATCGGAATCGCCTTGTACCCGGTCCAATGCCGGCAGAGCGGCAGCATCGCCGATCTCTCCCAAAGCGAGCGCCGCTTCCTTGCGCAGGTTGCCGGCTTCGTGATCGAGCGCATCAATGAGCGCCGGCACCGCGTCGCGGCTGCGCAGGCGACCGAGGCTGCGTGCCGCGCGCAGACGCACCTGCCAATAGCTGTCCCGTAACGTGGCGATCAAATGCGGCACCGCTGCCTGCAGTCCGAGTTTGCCCAGCGTCGTCGCGGCTTCCTCCCGCACCTGCCAGGCGCTGTCGCCGAGCGCGGCGAGCAGGGCGGGTAATGCGGCGTCGGTATCGGCCAAGCCGAGCGCGCCGCTTGCAGCGCGGCGTACTTCCGGATCGGTATCGTGGTTGGCGAGTCCTGCCAACGCAGGCAGTGCAGGCGCGTGTTTCAGGTATCCGAGCACGCCGATCGCTTCGCGCCGCACCTGTGGATTCGCGTCATCCAGCGCGGACAATGCGGGGGCGGCGCTTGCTTCAACGCGAAGTTCGCGCAACGCGCGCAGGATCGCAACGCGCACAAAAGCGTCCGTGCTGTTCACATGCGGCAGCAAGAGCAGGGCGGAAGTTGCATGCTTGAGTTCGCCCAGGCTATGCGCGGCGGCTTCGCGCACTGCTGCATTGTCATCGTCGAGCAATGCCACCAGTCCGGCCACGCTCTCGTCACTTTCAAAGGCTTCCAGCGCCCGTGCTGCTTCCGCGCGTACCGCAGGCACCGGATCGCGCAAGGCGGCGATGGAAAGCGGTGCATGCTCGTCGCCGGCGATATCTGCCAGATCGAGCAGCGCGATGCGACGGATTTCGGCATCCTCGGCTTGCAATCGCGCTTGTATTTCCTGCAGATCCGGGTCTTCCGTATAAGTAATAGTCAATCTGTGTTCCTCAAGTGGCAAATTGCAAACGATGGCCGGGTGGTATGCCGAGCGGACTCAGGCGTTCCAGCGGGACGACTTTCCCTTGCGGGTGAAGCAGCGAAAGGCAGTGGCGCTTCAGGCGCGTGAATTCGTCGCTGGTGACCAGTTCGGCCTGACGCGGGCGCGCGAAATCCAGCCGGATTTCCTCGATGATGCGGCCCGGCCGCGAGCTCATCACCAGGATGCGGTCAGCGAGAAAAAGTGCCTCGTCGATGTCGTGGGTGATGAAGACGATGGTGGTCCGCACGCGCGACCAGACATCGAGCAGCAGTTCCTGCATCTTCAGCCGTGTTTGCGCATCGAGCGCGCCGAACGGCTCGTCCATCAGCATCACGCGCGGCTGATTGATCAGCACGCGAGCGATCTCTACGCGCTGCTGCATGCCGCCGGAGAGTTGTGCCGGATAGCTGCGCTCGAAGTCCGCGAGGCCGACCAGCTTCAGCAACTCTCGCGCTTGCTCCAGTCGCTTGGAACGCTCCACGCCTTTCATCTTCAGGCCGAAAGCGACATTGTCCAGCACGCGCTTCCACGGGAACAAGGTGTGCTGCTGGAACACCAGGCCACGGTCGGGGTGCGGGCCGCTCACCGACTCGCCATCCACGCGGACGGTACCGCCGCTTGGTTTGATGTGGCCCGCCAGCGCGCCGAGCAGCGTGGATTTGCCGCAACCCGAAGGGCCCAAGAGGACGACGAATTCGCCGGGATCGATGGAAACGGAGACATCGTGCAGCGCCTCGAAGCACTGCTTGCCGTGGCCGAGGCGGATATGCAGGTCATCGATATCGATGCGGCCTTGTAGTGTGGTGCCGCTCATCCTTTTCTCCTTTGCAGCAGGTACCACGGCATGAGTGCATTGCCAATTTTTTTGATGAGCGCGCTGCTTCCCATGCCGATCACACCGATGAATAGCATGCCGACCACGATGTCGGCATAGTTCTGGATGGTATAAGCCGCCCAGGTGTAATAGCCGATTCCGAATTGTCCGGAAATCATTTCCGCCGTCACCTGGCAGAACCAGGCCGTGCCCATGCCGATCGACAGCCCGGTAACGATGCTGGGCGCGGCTGCCGGCAGGATGACTTCCGCAAACACCGCCAGCTTCCCGCCGCCGAGGCTGTGCGCCGATACGATCAGGCGAGGATCTACCGCTTCGACGCCATGCACCGTATTGAGCAGGATGGGGAAGAGTGCGCCGATGAAGGTGATGAAGATCATCGACAGTTCCGACGAAGGAAACATCAGGATCGCGAGCGGAATCCACGCTACCGCCGGGATCGGCCGCAAAACCTCCAGCGGCGGCAGCAGCACATCCTCCAGCCAGCGCGAGCGGCCGATTACCAGACCCAGCCCGATACCGAGCAATGCGGCGGCAATGAATCCGCTGAACACCCGGTAGATGCTTGCAGTCAGATGCGATGCCAGCTTGGGCGATTGCAACAGGGCCATCGCCGCTTCCAGCGCGTCTTTCGGCGACGGCACATTGCGGAAAGTGATAAGGCCGAAGTCGACGTGGGAAGATGACGCCCATTGCCACGCCGCGATGCAGGCGAGGAGCGACAGCGTGCGCAGGACGCCGCGCCGGAGACGCAACGCAGCGGCATGGTCCGGGAGATTCAGTGTTGTGCTGGCCATGGCAATGTCCGATCAGCTCGCGATGCGTGCCTTCGCAGCATTGAAGTCCAGCACCTTGCCGCCATTTTTCTTCGCCCACGCTTCCGCGTTGCCCTTCAGCAGGAATGCGCTGAGTTCGTTCTTGCCACTGACAAACCATGCGTCGCTGGCGAAGAGCTTCAGGCCGCTGTCGCGGTCATGCGCATAGATCACGCGGATTTTCTTGCCGGCCTTTTCCAGTTTGCCGACATCGGCGAAGGCATTCTCCGGGGAGGCATAGTGGCGCACCAGCGGCTCGCCCTCGACCCAGACCTGCATCACACGCTTCGGGTCGCCCACCGCCTTGCCGGTGAGGGCATCCCTGGTGGTGACCGGCAGCCTGGCGTAATTTTTCAGGCGAGCCTCATAGTCGAGGCCGGCTTGCTTGAAGGCGGCGCGAATGTATTCGTCATTGATGAAGCTGTTGACATCGATGTCGCTGTCGGTGCGCTTCAGCAGGCGCAGCGTCTCGATGGAAGTCTTCACCGCTTGGCGGTATTCGGGCTTCCAGGTCAGGTCCCTCGTCTGCAGGTCGAGCGGGCCGTGGAACAGATAATTCACTTCGGCTTCGATGCCGGTGACCTTGGCGACCAGCTCGCTGTACTTCTCCGGTTCGGCCGCGAACAGACGATCCGCCTCAATGGCCGCGCGCAGGAAGGCAACGACGATCTCAGGGTATTTCTTCGCATAGTCGGCATCGACCAGGCTGCCGTGCACGGTAGGGGCGTTGGTCTGCGAGCCGTCGTAGATCTTGCGTGCAATGCCGCGATGCGGGAACAGTTCGGCAAAGGGCACGAAATCGGCATGCGCTTCCGTCTTATTACTTTGCAGGGCCGAACCGGCCACTTCGGGCGACTGGGTAGTGATATTCACATCCTTGTCCGGGTCCCACCCTTGAGCCTTGATCGCGCGCAGCAGCATGCCGTGTGCGGTGGAGGCGAAGGGCACGGAAATCGTCTTTCCCTTCAGCTCGGCCAAGGACTGCACTGTCGACGATTTCGGCACCACGATGCCGTTGCCGCTGCCCACCGTGCTGCCGGATAACACGTTGATGAACATGCTCTTCTTGCCGGCCTTCCGGAAGGCCGCGCCGTTGAAGGAACCGGGAAAATCGGCCATCGAGCCTATATCCAGCTTGCCGGCCACCATTTCGTTGGTCAGCGGTGCGCCGGAGGTGAAGTTCTTCCACTGGATATCGTATTGGGCATCCTTGTACTTGCCGTCATGCGGCAGGTATTTCTCCAGCAGCTTCAGCTCGCGAATCAGCAGGCCGCCGGTTGCGCAGTTGATGGTGGTGTCCTGGGTGCCGATGGCGATACGGATGGTTTCGGCATGCGCCGTGGTGAAAGCCAGCGCAAGGCTTGCGCTAAGGATCGTCTTGTAGAACTTCATGCATTACTCTCGTCAATCGTAATTGGAATGCGCTTCAACGCAGCAGGTAGGGAATGTCGACATGCACTGCGCCTGTCGGGCAATCCTTCTCGCAGGGCATGCAGTACCAGCACTCGTCGAATTTCATATAGGCCTTGCCCTTGACCATGTCGATTGCAAGTACGTCGAGCGGGCAGACATCCACGCAGACGGTGCAGCCCTTGTGCGCGATGCACTTGTCCTCATCGACACGCACCGGCACGCTGGTGATGTTGAAAGCTGTTGGCATGTATCTCTCCTTATGCGGCAGTCGGTTCCGGCTGCTTCGCTATTCCCTTGTTGATACGCAGGCGCTGGTACGCGGTCTTCTCGTTCTCGTCGAGACTCACGATGTAGGGAGCGATCGGGCGCTTGAAGCTCATCATGCGGTCGCCGTCCTTTTTCAGTTGCGCATGCACGAACCAGTCTGCATCGTTGCGCTCGGGATAATCGACGCGATAGTGGTATAACCCCCAGCGGCTTTCGGTGCGAAACAGCGAGGCGCGCGCAGCCATCTCGGCGCAATCGCGGATCGCGTGCACTTCCATCGCGCGCATCAATTCATGGGGATTGCGCGCAGACAAGCGGTCGAGATCCTCACGGACCGCATCGAAGCGCTGCAGACCGATTTCCATCTTGCGCGTGACCTTCGATAATCGTTCACCGTGCGGCGCAATTTGTATTCGACCTGGGCCGGCGGCAGGCCGTCCTCGCGCGACAGGGGCGCCCAGACACGGGCGCGCTCGCGCTCGGCCTGTGCCTCATCCACCTCGGCCAGAGGCTTCTCTGCGCAATAGCGTGCCGCGCTTTCTCCGGCCAGTTTGCCGTACACGAATGCACCAAGCATGTAGTTGTGCGGTACGCAGGCAAGGTCGCCGGCAGCATACAAGCCAGGCACGGTGGTTTCCGCATGCTCGTCGCCCCAGACGCCGGATGCCGAATGCCCGCTGCACAGGCCGATCTCGGAAATATGCATTTCCACCATCTGCTTGCGGTAATCCGTGCCGCGCCCCGCATGAAAGCGTCCGCGGCTCGGTCGCTCGTTGGTATGGAGAATGGTCTCGATGGTGCTGATGGTCTCTTCCGCGAGATGGTCCAGCTTGAGGAAGACCGGGCCGTCGCCGCCTTGCAACTCGCGATAGAACTCCATCATCATCTGGCCGCTCCAATAATCGCACTCGATGAATCGCTCGCCCTTGTTGTTGGTGGTGTAACCGCCGAAGGGACCGGTAACATAGGCGCAGGCAGGACCGTTGTAGTCCTTGATCAAAGGATTGATCTGGAAGCATTCGATGCCCGATAGTTCGGCGCCGGCGTGATACGCCATGCTGTAGCCGTCGCCCGCGTTGGTCGGGTTCTCGTAAGTGCCGAACAGGTAGCCGGAGGCGGGCAGGCCGAGGCAGCCGGCGGCGCCGGTGGACAGCACCACGGTCTTCG
>DASVLY010000431.1:0-2356 GCA_036384635.1 Noviherbaspirillum sp.
CATTAAAAGAAGAGGCGATTTACACCTTGGCCAAGCTCGCTCCGGATGGGAAATTGATCAATGAGTTACTGGAATCAAGCCGACTCAGCCTGCGTAAAAGCCGCATTGATGAGAAAAACGGACAACTCGTGCAGCTCCCTACCCCCACTTATCGTTTTGCAGACTGGCTTCTGCCAGCAAGCAAACGCAAAGGGCTTCCCCCCAGAATTCCCGTGCGCACTCATACTACGCAGCAAACATCCGCATCGCTCAATGTGGAACAAACCGGCACGGCCTCTGCACATAAGCAAAAACCATTGGAGCATCTCAATCTGGAATGGCCGCAGAACGACGTAGTAGATTCGGTCAAGCAGGAAGACTGGCACTATGACGACCTGAATCGCGTCAGTGACGTCACACTGGCGATCGGTCAGATTCGCGATCTCGAAGCGGGGTTGAACCGATACTGGGTCAATAGCGCCGGCATCGAGGTCATCCATGCGAAAGTAGATTTACAGGAAACTGGCGAGGGCTATACCACCGACCTGAAATTGAACGATGGCAGCGTTACCCCGGATTTCCCGCTTGACCTGGTGTGTCTGGCAGAAGGCAAGGGGTCCAACATCGCGCGCTTCAGTGAACAAAAAATTATTGAGACCAACGAAGCATGGTATCAACGCAGTTTCCGGGTCGAGCGTGGCTTGAAAAGCGGCTCCAGCTTGATCGCCAATCCCAAGTATCCAGAAAAACCGCCGCTCGTACCGATCCGCATCCAGCGCGAAAACGATTCCGCCATCAACATAGCGTACTATGCCAACCGCCAGGAAACGGCAGAGCAAATCTGGACCAGAATGTCTGACCGTACTCAGGCTGTGCTGCAAGCCGCAGGATCAAATGCCCGTGCCGACAATCCCGACATCATCGAATACCAGTCCAAACGTATCGATGTGGATTGGCGGCGCAGCTCGGTGATGGCGCGGGCCAATGTAGTGCTGGTCGGCGACGCAGCCGGTACAAGTTCGCCGATTGCCGGTGCGGGTGGTTCCTTGGCGATGTCAGCTTACCCGGAAATCGTGGAACGCCTGGCCAAACACCCCGGCTTCCGTGATCCGCAGCGCCGCGAGGAGGCGAACGCGATGTATAACGAGCAGGCCGCCCAGTCACTCGATGTGTGGCTGCACAAGTCTGCCGACGTCATGCGAAAGTTGAAGCTGTTCTCGTCAGAAAAGCTTAGGGAAATCAATGCGTCAAGCGGCAGGGTCGCGTCTTTGAAAAAAACGCGGGAAGCAGCAGCTCGGCAAGCGCAGACCTGATCGTCTGCACTTCACTACATTTGGACAAGCCGGTGAAATCAGATGGGCTTGTCCGGTCGGCCCGAGTTCCGCCCAGGTAAAGAAACGGTGCAACGGTTTCCGGCTTGGTTGTGGTGTTACAAAGCCGCGACACACTCGCCAATATGCAGTGTTTCCACTTGATAATGTTAATTCAAAGAAATAACCTTGGCTAAGTCTTCTTCATTTCGCTTCTCCCCTGTTGCAAAGGACGGCGCGCCCAGCCTGGGCACCCATTGGTTTATTGAATATGCTTTTCAAGTTCATGCCGTCCGCCTGCACCAAGCAATCGCGTGAACGCAACCCTATTGGCGATCGCAACACAACCGCGCCTGAATCAGGCGGTCTTTATTTCAACATGTGGCGCCATGCCGCCGGTGCACGGCTCAAGCTGGGGCTGACATGGGTGATGCTGATTGGCGCCGCCTTGATGGAATTGCTGTCTCCATGGCTGGGCGCTCAGGCCCTTGACGCGCTGCAGAAGAACGGAACACAAGCACTATCGGCTGCGGCCTGTTACGGAGCAGCCATTCTGGCCGCTGCGGTGATCGCCTGGTCATTACATGGCCCCGGCAGAGTTGGCGAGCGGAGAATCGCGCTGCTGGTTCGCAAAAACTTCACCAATGCCCTGTATGCAAAGTTGATGCGTCTTCCCTTGGCATGGCACGACCGCCACCATTCAGGAGAGGTGCAACAGCGTATCAGCCAGGCATCGCTTGCCTTGCACAACTTCACGCAAAATCAGTTCCAGTACATTAAGGCCATAGTCCACTTCCTCGGAGCAGCCGTTGCGATCATGCTTTTCTCGCCGCTCCTGGGATCGGCCGCCGTGGTTGGCTACAGTCTGGTGGGCATGATCATGATTCGGTTTGACGTTGCCTTGATGCGTCTTGCCAAGGAGGAGAACGCCGCGGAGCGCAAATGCCAGTCCACACTGCTGGATTTTCTCGGCAATATTTCAACCGTCATGTCCTTCCGCATGCAGGACAGCTCAAGCCGTCTGGTCGATGAAAAACTCGGCAAAGTCTTCGTGCCGGCACGCAAGA
>DASVLY010000432.1:0-10394 GCA_036384635.1 Noviherbaspirillum sp.
CCGAAAGCCACGGCGATCGATTCTCCCAAAGCATATTTCAAAAAAGCGCTGCAGGAAAACTATGCTTCCGCCACCGAGGTGGCAAAGAAGACTGTTCAGAAAATAAAGAAACAGGACAACGCAGAAGCCGGCATTGAAAAATTGCGCGAACAGTATTTGGCGGCACGAGCAAAAGAAGCTTATGCGATGTACAAAGAGCTTGACGAGGCCGAGCAGAAGGAAAAACTCGATGGCTTTAAGAACAGCGAAGCTGCGAAGGGTATCAACTTTTCCCGCGGTTTGGCAGCGACAGCGACCAAGACAGCTTTCAGCATGTGGTTAGCGGATCAAACATGGGGCGATCCGACGGACTCGGATCTTCTCCGTTTTGCCGCGAGCCGCTAGGCAGCCATTGCCAGCACTGCAGGCATTGCAGTGTTTAATGAGGAGGGCAAGGTGCTGTGTTGTATGCCTGTGCTACTGGCATGTTTTATTCCCGCAAGAATGGAACTTGTTGATGTGCCGTCTTCACTCATGATGACTGCGCTGAAAGGGCGAGGAGCCGTAAGCATGCACAGCTTATTGCTTTACGTGTAAGCATCCTCTTATCGGCCGAAGTCCAGGCGATCGGCATGAGAATCTGTTCAGTTTCCCAGTGCTTTGAATTAAAGGGAATCCTCGACAGCATTGACCCTGTAGCGAGAAGCGCATGCAAAGTCAGAAACATTATTTCAATGGAATGGCCATGAAAAATACGAGTGACAACATCATGCAGCAATTGGAGGTACTGCTGAACGACGCGGTGCTGCAGTTGAAAAAGCTGCACAGAAAAGCAGATTCCGCAGCGCCTGCAGCCATCAAGCAGGAAGTATCGGTACGCAGCCTCCAGGCGAGCGACAAAGCAGCTCGCGCGGATCACAGGGTTTTCGAGGAATTGGCTATTGCCGCCTACTACAACGCCAATAATCCCAATTGGGATCCGGAACAACCCCAGACGTATTGGACAAAATTGGCTGAGGATGATCCATTGCGTCAGTTATTGAAGAAGCGAGATGAAACGGGCGATGCATTTCCCTATTGAAAGTGCAGCTATCGCGGCAGTGCAAAGTCGGTAGGCGGGATGGCCAAATTTTCACCGGGTTACCGCCACTGAAACGACGGCGCCATGATTCTGCATGCTGCTTCATCAATCGCCGGTTGCTCAAGCCTGCTCTTGTCGATACGATCTGCTACCAAGGCTTTGTGCACAATAGTTCCCTTCTGAAAACGTAACTGGATTACCTTATACACCCTGTGCGCCAGCGTCGCGCGGTGAATCAGGAACAGGCTGACATCCTTGCCTTGATCCACCAGTTCCATGATGCGGAAAGTGGCGAACAAACTGGTGTCGGCGTGTGTCAGGTTGTCTTGTTTCGACGCGATCGGCCTGACGGTGGAGGTGAGAAATCCGGTTGATGTGAATGCATAGCTGCGATACGAAGCATCGAAGGAGGAATCCGGGTCGGTAACGTTCCACGGGTGCCATTTGATCTCGCGTTGCCGCTCGATATGGAACCGTTTCTCTTCATCGTTAAGCAGCAGCGCCGCCCTGACGCCACTGATCATGCGCCGGATGATGAGGCGGCTGTCCAGTTGCGAAAAATCCGGATTCAGGATGTCGCAGCTCGTCAGATTCAATTCTCCCGCCCGGTTCAAGTCCGATGTGGCGAATCCTCCGCCCAGGTCGTACTGGCATTCGGCATCGCGATTGAAACCATCGCCACAGCTAACCTTATCCTGAAAGTAACTGTCATACATTCCCAGCACGGTATTGGTGCCGCCGCCGTAATACCGTAGCGGTTGCGTGCACGAATCAAGAAATGTATCGAACCAGTCGCTCCCGACCAGTTCCTGGAGCACGGGCTCCCAGCCCGTGCCGGGGCCGAGCAGCAGGCGGTTGATCTGACTGGCGGACAGCCGCGTTGCAAGTGCATTGAAGATGACCAGACTCAGATACGGCGGCATGTCTTCCGACATCGTCACCATCCGTTCGCAGATGCGGCGGGTATGTCCATAGTCTTTGTTGTAAAGCCATAAGAAATAGGCGACGAACTGGTTGAGCACGTAGGGCGCGATCCAGTTGCGCAAAGGCAGCTGTGCCTTTTCCGGAAGGCTGAGCATCCATTTGTAGAATGGCACGTCGGTATTGAGCTGCCATTTTTTGCTTGGATTTTTGGCACCGGCGGTAAAGATCGCGCACAGATAGATTGCACGTTCCTCAGTGGAAGCAGCGCTTTCAAAACGCCGCCAGCACTCTTGCACGGACATCTGTCGCAACGTTTGTTTCAGGTTTTCTTTTTGTTGAAGCAAATTCTGCATGTGGCTGGCCTTTTCAATACGATGATGTAAAGGGGAGATGTTGTTCCAATTGCCAAAAGCTACATGATCTTTACTGGCTTTCAGCGCAAAACTTTATGTATCATGTCTTGCAATAAATTAAATAATATAAAGTAAAGGACATATGAAGCCATTCTATGTTGTGGGGATATTTCTTCTGTCTATTGGTCTTTCAGCAACCGTGAAGGCGGCTAACGACAGCATTGTGAAGATCGAGCGGCAGGGCAGGGCGCCGGTGCTGTATCTGGCAACCATTCCGGAGACTGCAACGAAGGTAGGAGCCATTCTGTTTGCCGGCAGTAACGGCGTATTGGATCTGGCGGGCAAGGGGATTCCGCAGCCAGGCAGCAATTTCCTGATCCGTTCGCGCAACCTGTTTTCGGAACACGGCGTTGCAACTGCATCGTTCGACCCCAGCGCCGACAGCGGCCCGCTTTCGGACAACGTGCGCATGTCGGCATTGCATGCGGAAGAGGTGGAACTGGTCATGACCGACTTCAAAAAGAGGTATGGCCTGGACGAGATATATCTGGTGGGGACGAGCCGCGGCACAATTTCTGCCGCCCATCTGGGCGCGTACTTCAAGGACAGAATCAGTGGAGTGGTGCTGACGTCGACCGTGTTTTCAAGTAACCGGGTTGGTCCTGGCCTGGCCGGCTTCAACTTCGACCGGATTCAGGCACCGCTCTTGTTTGTTCATCATCGGCGCGACGCATGCAAGGTGACACCGCCAAGTGGTGCTGAAAGCATGAGCGGACGCTTTACCGTTGCATTCGTCGATGGAGGCGCGGGGAAAGAAGGGGGGGGGTGCGGGCCGTTCAGTGCCCATGGATATCTGGGCCGCGAAAAAGAGACCGTAGATACGATCAGCAACTGGATTTTTTCCCGTAAACCGGGAATAAGCGAAACCAAGTCAAAGAAAGAGCAATAGTCGGAGAGGGCTGCTATTGCTCCCAGGCGATGGCAACAAAAGACAATCCATCCCTGCCGTGAGCCGGTGTCATGCATATCTGGCAATGCCCATATATTTTGTGGTTAATTTTTTCCTCCCCTAAACTTTCTCCAAAATGCTTGGATACCTTGATTGTTGAAACGGGCAAGGACTCGCCGTCGTCCTGCGCTGCTTTGATAAACCGATTTTGAGAGAACGATTATGATGCAGAACCCAAAGGCTTTTTCACCGTTTGCATTGCAACACGGCCTGCTTGCAGACATGCAGCAAGACGAGTTTCCCACCCGGCTTTTGGCATGGTCGCATCAGGCGCTTGAGCTCACGCGCGGCGCCACGCATTTCGGTTTCGTCTTTTCGGGGGAAGCAGTGCTGAACTGCACTTCCGGGTCGTTCACCTTGAAACCCGGCATGTACTTTTCCGTGTCCGGTTCGGCCACTGTTTCCGGTTCCAGTGAAGGGATCATCGTTTCCCGCCTGGGCTATGACGGCTTTTTCCAGCTCGGCGGTCCGGTCGAGGAAAGCGGGCGGCTGAATTACATCGACGGCTGTACCGATTCCCTGCTGATTGCGCCGATCATGATAGGCGATCCCTGCCTGAATCTGCTGTGCTTCCCGCCGGGGATCGACCAGACTTCGCACACCCATCCTTCCATGCGCGTCGGTATTGTCGTGAGCGGTGAGGGTATCTGCCACACCAGGGAGGACAGCATCCCGTTGCGGCCGGGGCAGGTCTTCATCATCCATGCCCATCAGGAGCATGCCTTTGCCACGCAAGGGCAAGCGATGCGCGTGATTGCTTATCACCCGGACAGCGATTTCGGGGCGACGCATCAGGATCATCCGATGATCAACCGCACCATCGTGGATGGTGTGTCGGCAGCCGAATTGCCGCATCTGCAGACACGCTAAGGATGGCGGCATGCGCTGGCTGGAAATAGACCTGGAAACGTTCGCTGTCCGGCAAAGCGGATTCAGCGAACACGCCGCACACGGACGAGCGATTTTCCATTCGGGCAGCTTGGGCCATGCTGTCCGGATCGAAGACATCAAAGATGCAGAATATGCGCAGCTCGTTGTTGTGGATGCCGCAGCCAGGACGATTGCTTTCGGACGCGATTATCTGGGGCATTATCCTCTGACCTATGGCTGCACTGCTCAGACGCTGATTATTTCCGACAGCTACAGTTATGTACATAGCGCGCTGTGCGCTCGCGGCGTTTCGCTAACGATTTCCGAGGAAGCGCTGGCCTTGTTCTTCACCATGGGCTTCGTGCCGCACGGACGGTCGGTTTATCGCGAGATCGTCAACTGTGAAGCAACCGGCTACTACTTATGGAAAAACCGCTCGGTCGGGCGCGTCAATTTATTCGAACCTATTGCCATTTCGGCTTCCGATTCGATCAGTGCGATCGGCGATGCAATTGAAGCCGAGGTGGATCGTTACGCCAGACAGAGCGACCAGATCGATATCTGGTGTTCGGGCGGTCTCGATTCGTCGATCATGGCAATGCGCTTTAATGCCAAGCCAAGACAAGCCGACATCATTACCCTGGCATATGGCCATGCCATTCATGAGCAGTACGGCGATGGCGAGCGGCGTTTTGCGCGCACGGTGGCGCAAGCTGCGCAAACGCATATGCGCGATGTCGACCTCAGCCCGCAACAGTTCGATCGCATGCATACGATGTTCGCCGAAACCCATAATGGCCCGGTGATGGATTTCCCGCTCCCGCCCAAGTATTCGCTGGCGCAAGCCACACGCGACCTGGCGATTACGGGAGAGGCGGGCGATACGTTTTTCGGCGGCACCAAGAATGCATCGATCATGTATGCGCATCACAAGCAGCCCGATGCGTCCCTAGGGCGTTTGTATGCGGTCGCGCATAACCGTTATTTCAAGCATCTGAAGGAAATTTTCAAGCGCGGCGAGCAGCTTGAAACTTTTGCGGTGGAGCATGTCGACAAGCTGGTACAAGCTTACCCTGGGGATTTGCAGCGCAAACTCTTCTATCTGAATTCCCATGAAAAGCTGGGAAGCATGATTTTTGCGCAGAGCTATTTCCCCAGCCAAGTCTTCGGGATCAGGGTCAGGCATCCGATTGCTTCTCTTGGCGTGTACAAGGCGTCTTTTTCGGTGCCGGATCATCGCAAGTTTTCCTATCCGTTTTCCAAGATTGCATTGATCGAGCTGTACCGTGATCAACTGCCTCCTGTCATCGTGCAACGCAAGAAATCGGGTACGCAATTGCCGCTTGGCCATTACCTCAAGCATTTCAATCCGGAGAAATTCGATTTCTCGCCGTTGCGGGAAGCTGGTTTTTTTCAGGACGCGTTTTTGGATAAGGTCTCCGCTCCCGACGCATGCGAGACAGTGCCGCCGCTATTGCTGTATGCATGCACCACTCTCAACCATTGGCTTAAACACAAGGAACGACATCATGTTGACTCCATACCCGCTTAAACCGGTCATCACCAACGACAAGCGTCTGGCCGCGCTGTATGACAACCATCCCGAGAGCATCGATATGATCTCGGCATGCCTTACCCCCGAAGAAGCGAACCGGCTGCTCGATCAGGGGGCCGTGTTCGATTCCGTGGTGGTGCTCAACGGCGATGGCGAGCAGCTGATTCAGCGCCTGGTGCCGATGACCGAAGATTACGACGAGGCCTTGTTCCCGCAAGTCGTGTCCGTGACACTCGATCATATCGATGGACAAAGTGTGCCGGTCATCCACTCGGCGCTGGGCAAGCGCCGCGCACGTGGTTTCTTTGCTGCAGGCGGCTGAGAAATGCCGGTCAAAAAAGATGATGTATTAGGCCACTTCCGGCTGTTGCATCGGGCACTCGATCAGGCTGGCAAGGAAGCGATCCTGAGCTTTGCCAATTTCTCGGTGCTGATTCGCGGCCATGGTCAAGACCACATCCTGTATCCGCAATTCCTCGCTGTTTCCGAGGGCAGGCGGCATTACGTTCAAACCTTTTCCAATCAGTCCAGGAAATTTATCGGATGGCTGCCCTACTATAACAAGCGGTGGGAGCTGGCTTCCGACAAGCTGAAGTTCAAGCGCTATGCGCAGGAACATGGCTTGGCTACCCCGGAATTTTCCCTTGACCCGGCACGGGAAATGGAAAATGTGTTGATCAAACGCGGTCAGTCATCTTTCGGCAGCCAGATTCAAGGACCGTTTCGCAGCAATGCCGGATTGACGCTCGATGTCACCGAGGGGGAGTATTTCGAACGCTTCATCAGCGGCAAGATTCTCAAGATCTGGTACTGGGACAATCTGCCCGCCTGCATGGAAATAGATGTCATGCCCTTCGTGCTGGGCGATGGCGTTTCTACCGTGAAGGAACTGTTGCTGCGCAGGCTGGTCGAGCAGGGGAGACTGGCGGCCATGGATGCGCCTTTTGACTTCAGCAAGACAGAACAGGTGCTGGCGTACGACGGGAAGACTCTGGACTCGGTGCCGGGGCGTCATGACAAACAGCGCGTGGAGATCCGCTATGGATCGGATTTGAGGCTGCCATGCGATCGGAAAGTGGTGAATCTGCAGAAACGGATGCCGGAGGACTTGAAAGAAAGCCTGTTGCGCATTGGTGAAGTGGCGTGGCAAGGAATTCCGGCCGAGATTCGCAACGGCACCGTGTTCACGATCGATGCGATTCTGGATGCGGAGCGCCAGATCTGGGTGTTGGAAATGAACTCCAATCCATTCGTGCATCCATTAGTTTATGGATTGATGGGGCAAACTCTCTTCAAAGGGCAGACGCTTCCCCCGAAAGCAATGCACTGATTTACGCTGCCTGCTCACGCGATTGGCACAAACGCAGGCTAGTCCGTGCAGCAATTGAAATTCTTCCTTTCCGAATCAGCTTGGGACGTCGACGCGATCACACGCGCACCATGCGTCTGCTCCCAGGCTGCCACCGACTTGCAGTGCATCAAGTTGGGCTGCGTGCAGTCTTACTATTTCCATTAAAAGCAAAGCGAACCTGTTGCCGATCATCTGCAGGGAACCAACCGGCACCGGCTTGGCGCTGATGAGCCGGATTGCCATGCCGATGAGAGGGGGATGATTCCCTCGGCTTTGCTCACCCTCGCTGTCATTCTGTCGCTTCAAAGGTGTTCCCCACTATCCCTCGTTTCTCTTCCGTGTGGGAGTGACGTTTCATTACTTCTGCATGCTGTCATGCTCCATGCCAGCTATCAGAGACGAAGAGACGACGTATCCGATGTGACATAAGCATTCAGAGCGAATGCCGCCACACAGACATTCTATTGCCATCGAAAAAAACAAAGGCTGCGGAAAATTTCATCAACCGAAGCAGCGTGTGTCCGTCTCTCGCAAGTGAAGTGTTTCTGGAACCAAGTCTTAGGTTCTGTCACTCATCTGTGCAAAATGTTGCATTATTTTCATTATTAAGGAGAAAATAAAAATGAAAAAAATCAAATTGACACACGCTCGTTCAATCGTCGTTCTCGCACTCTTTGCGCCGCTGGCTGCATCAGCCACTGGACCCGCTGCAGGCGGATCAGGCGCAGTTGCTGTCCAGAGCCGTATTAGTGGTGGATTTACCTTAGGCACTGCCGGCACCTCGGTCTCGTATGCACAGAACAGCCAGGCTGCAACCGCACGAATCGGTGCTGGCACTGCCACTGCACCGTGTTATCCAACGGTGACGGCGGGTGTGACTGGCGCAACGACGAGCACTAGTTATGGGCAGGCATACAACGTGAGTAGCGGTTCGGGCAGCGGCGCAGCGGTGTCGCAAGGCGCAACCGTGACACGGGTTCAGGGCTTGGAATCCATTCGGGGAGTAACGACCGGCTTCAATGGCGGTGCGTCCGGAACACAATCGCATGATGTGATACAGGCCGGAACGAACCAGGGGAGCTACGTCAGTGGCAAACCGCGTCGGGCTTCGACTCGCAGGTGCATTATGAGCGCGCCGCAGGATCGACGTTGGCACCGGCAGGCATGTATGGTGGCGGTGCTCAGATCGGCCTCTCCACCATGAATACCGGGTATGCGAACGGTGCGAACAGTGGTGGCGCACTGGAGGGAATGAATGCCGCAGGTATCGCAAATATTCGGTCCTCGGGCTATTTCCTCGGAAACTCCAGCCTGTCGGCAGGTATCGGCACCATTGCCGCTCCTTGAGCATTTCTCAGTAATGTGATTGGAGCAGGTTATGAACATCAGAATATTCCTCTGGCTGGCAATGGCAGTTTGCGCGGGAAGCGCTTTTGCAGAGGGAATTGCGCTGCGTCCCAGCACTGATTTACTGCAAACGGGAATGACGAGCGCGACACCAGGAGCTGCGGCAGCAATGACCGGCTCCAACGCCTCTTCGCAGGCGACGAGCAGCAGCCAGGGCGGAGCCGCGCAAGGTGTGGGAAGCCAAGGGCAATCGCTATCCATTGACAGTCATGCGGTCTATCAGTCGGCACAACGCAATCCGGTGTCCTCCGCGATTGCTCCGGCGCTGTCGGGTAGCAACGATACTTGCATGGGTTCTTCTTCCCTGGGAGGAAGTGCGGTCGCATTCTCGTTCAGCGTCGGCAGTACATGGGTGGATCAGAACTGCGTGATGCTGAAAAATGCACGCGAAATGTGGAACATGGGGTTCAAGGGAGCGGCGCTGGCACGCTTGTGCATGGATGGCCTGAACAAGGAGGCCTTGGAAGCGACCGGCATCAAGTGCCCGCAACGAGCCGGGGCGGCCGCTTCGGCGGGAGCCGGCACGCTGGCGGCGAACGAGACTGCATGGCTGCAGTCGATGTCTGCGACAGCAGTGAACACCACGAACGCAAACATCCGTACTTCGGACTTTTCTGTCTATTGAGCGGCACATGGAACTCAACGTGAAAAATCCGATTTCAGCGATATTGCTCGTTGCGCTCTGGAGTACGGCGATGGCAGCGGCCGCCGATCTTGAGGTCGACCGTCTGCCTTTCGGTTCGGGCACGCCGTCGGTTGGCGAGACCGACACGACACAAGCAGCAGAGCATGTGGCCGATGGGCTCTACCATGTGCCGAACTACCTGCCCGGACATCCCACTGCGGCAACAATCTGGCCCAGAGAGATAACCCTCAAGTGCGCCCGTGAACGCGGCACGGAGCGCAGGTTCTGCTCCGGCTACAGCGTGGTTCCCACAGTGGGGCGCGGCGAGTACATCTTCGTTCGTCCGGAAGATGCCCCTGAACCGCCAGCATCGGTGATGATCATCGAACCGTCCGCGCCGGCACCGCTGCCGCGGGTGACTAAAAAACCGCTGGGCTGAGGAAACAAGACATGGTTGTCGTCAGCCTTGCACTTGCCTCGATTTGTTTCTCGGGAGGGTGCTATCCGGCCCTCGTCGGATCAAATACGCCGGCAGGCACCTTTGCCTTGTCCCAACGTGAAACGTCCGAGCCAGGCTATGGCGGCGACCTGCTGGTCTACCGGGAGGACGACCGCCATGTCTGGGCCATTCATCGCGTGATTACGTTCAATGCAGGCGAACGCAGACTGGATCGGCTTGCATCCGCGCAGGCCGAGCAACGGCGTGGCGTCACCAAGGGATGCATCAATGTCATGCCAGAGGTCTATCGCAGGCTGGTGGATTGCTGCAGTAACGATGTCTTGGTGATTCATTAGAAGGCCGGGGGCGCAAGCCGCGCGCTGCCGCATCCTGGCCGCCACCCGTGCGTCATTCTCAATGCATGTCGGCCTTGCAGCAAACCTTTTTCAGAACAACTGGCGCACCAATGCATTGCCATAAGGAACGTGCACGGAATAATTTCCCGATTTGTTCCACGTCTGACGGGCGCACTGCGGTGTTGCTCGTCGTCGCCATAGCCCCGCTATGACTCCTTCTCGCGCCTTGCATTGCATCCCGTCAGACGCGTCCAAATCGGGAAATTATTCCGTGCACGTTCCTAAGCGCGGTCAATGAAAATTTGAATATGGCAACGTTGACGGAAACAACTTCAGAAATCGCTGTCTAGAGGGTGTTATGAACTATTTCAGGGGTCGCGCAGCCACGAGAACCAGCCGCATACTAGGCGCGGCGACGCGCCGTGGTGGTTCCACGGCAAGGAGC
>DASVLY010000433.1:0-8055 GCA_036384635.1 Noviherbaspirillum sp.
TGCGATACCGACATGAATATCGTGATGACTGATGCCGGTCATTTTGTCGAAGTGCAGGGCACCGCCGAAGGTGAGGCATTCGACCGCGTGACGATGAACCGGCTGCTGGATCTGGCGCAGCTCGGCATTGCCGATCTCATCACGTTGCAAAAGAAATCGCTTGGTTTGCCGCTCTGATATGTCCCGTACTCTCGTTCTCGCATCAAACAATGCCGGCAAGCTGAAGGAATTCGATGCCATGCTGGCTCCAATCGGTTTTAACGTCCGCACTCAGGGGGAATTCAATGTGCCGGAAGCGGAAGAGCCTCACCCGACCTTTGTCGAGAATGCATTGGCTAAGGCACGTCATGCCGCGCGCCTGACCGGCTTGCCGGCGCTGGCGGATGATTCCGGCTTGTGCGCGAATGCGCTGGGCGGATCGCCTGGCGTGCTGTCGGCGCGCTACGCGGGCGAGCCGAAGTCCGATGAGCGCAACAATCGGAAACTGATCGCCGACCTCGTCGAGCATGCCGATAAATCGGCCTATTATTACTGCGCGCTGGTGTTCGTGCGCCACGCGGACGACCCGCAGCCGGTCATTGCCGAAGGGCGTTGGGACGGTGAAATCATTGCGGAGGCGCGCGGAGAGGGCGGGTTCGGCTATGACCCGTACTTCTGGCTGCCGGCATTGGGCAAGACTGTCGCCGAATTGCCGGCCGAGGAAAAGAACCGCCTGTCGCATCGCGGGCAGGCATTGCGTTTATTGGTTGACAAGCTCCGATGATTCCGATCAAGCCCGTTGGGCCGGGCGCTGGCAATACCTCGCCCGTGCAGGCTGCTGCGGCATTTTTGAAACCCGGCACGCTTCATTTGTCGGTATTGCCGCCGCTGTCGCTGTATGTGCATTTCCCCTGGTGCGTCAGAAAATGTCCGTACTGCGATTTCAATTCGCATGAAGTCAAGGGGGGCTTTAGCGAAACCTCCGGTTTTCCCGAGGATGAGTATCTCGCCGCGTTGCGCGCCGACCTGGAAAGCGCGCTGCCCTTGATCTGGGGCCGCAAGATTTACACGATTTTCATTGGCGGTGGCACGCCCAGTCTGATGTCGGCTGCGGGACTGGACAGGCTGATGTCCGACATCCGCAGCTTGCTGCCGCTGGATGGAGCCGCTGAAATCACGATGGAAGCCAATCCCGGCACCTTCGAGGCCGAGAAGTTCAAGTCGTATCGCGCCAGCGGCATCAATCGCCTGTCCATTGGCATCCAGAGCTTCAATCCGCGTCATTTGCAGGCGCTGGGGCGCATCCATGACGACGACGAAGCGCGCCGCGCAGTCGATATCGCACACGCGAATTTCGACAACTTCAACCTCGATCTGATGTATGCACTGCCGTCGCAGACGCTGGAAGAAGCGCGCCGTGACGTGACGACCGCAATCGGCTTCGCATCGCCGCATCTGTCGTTGTACCACCTGACGCTGGAGCCGAATACTTATTTCGCGAAATACCCGCCGCAGGTGCCGGATGACGACCTCAGCGCGGAAATGCAGGACATGATCGAGGAATTGACCGGCGCTGCCGGTTACCGGCACTATGAAGTGTCGGCCTATGCGCAGCCCGGGCGGCAGGCGCGCCACAACCTGAATTACTGGCAATTCGGCGACTACCTCGGCATTGGCGCCGGCGCGCATTCGAAGATTTCGTTTCCGCATCGAATAATCCGTCAGATGCGCTACAAGCAGCCGAAGACTTATCTCGAACAGACCCGGCTTGGACAGCCGGTCCAGGAGGAATTCGAGATCGGCAGGGAAGACCTCGGCTTTGAATTCATGCTCAATGCGCTGCGTATGAACGATGGATTCGACACGAACCTGTTTGCCGAGCGTACCGGACTTACGCTGAATGTGATCGAAAAAGCGCTGAATGCGGCCGAAGCGAAAGGCTTGCTATACCGCGATCACAAGCTCATCAAGCCGACGGAACTCGGCAAACGTTTCCTGAATGATTTGCAGCAGATGTTTCTTGGCGAGAGTTAGGTATAATGCCGTCTGTGTGACCGGAGGTGTGGCCGAGTGGTTTAAGGCACTGGTCTTGAAAACCAGCGAAGGGGGAACCCTTCCGTGAGTTCGAATCTCACCGCCTCCGCCAAAACAGCGTTCTAATTCATCCCGCAATATCCAATTTCCCCAGTAAATACGCGGCTTTCTACCGAACTGTAGTCCAAGGCCGTGTAGCAACATCTCATTGAATCCAGCTTGGAATCGTGGTAAAAACCGTGGTAACGAAATTGCCACGATTAAAGTTACCACGATGGCTATCAATCTCTTATCTGCTATTGAATGCAAGAACGCCACAAGCAATGGGGCGAGCATGCGCAAATTACATGATGGAGATGGCCTTTACCTGTGGGTTTATCTCGACGGGCGCAAGTATTGGAGAATGCGTTGTTAGCATTTCGCTACGGCATTGCAACAGGGCGTTGCACTCGCAACCTCGCCACCGACTTGCGCGGCGCACTTACCCCGCACGTAAAGCAGCACCAAGCGGCCGTCCGGCCTGAAGAATTACCTGACTTATTGCGGGCTATAGCGAAGTATGACGAAATTGGCGACAAGCAAACCCGTCTAGCGCTGCAACTATTGGCACAAACCTTCGTTCGCACTAACGAGCTGATAGGTGCGGAATGGGGGGAGTTCGATATAGAAAATTCTCTATGGATTATTCCTGCCGGGCGCATGAAGATGAAAACCGAGCATGTGGTGCCGCTGGCGCGGCAAGCTCTCGCAATACTGGACGAACTCAAACAAATATCAGGCGGTAGTCGTTACGTTTTCCCTGGCAGGAACCGTGATAAACCGATCAGCAACAACACCATGCTGTTTGCGCTGTACCGCATGGGCTACAAAGGCAAAATGACCGGCCACGGTTTCCGGGCGGTGGCATCCACCATCCTAAACGAAACCGGTTTCAATCCCGATGTAATCGAACGCCAGCTTGCACACTGCGAACGCAACGAGGTCAGGGGCGCGTATAACCGGGCGGAATACCTGGCCGAGCGCAAGCGGATGATGCAGCAATGGTCCGATTACCTGAACGCTGTCGCCGTTGGCGGTAATGTCATTGCTGGTAATTTTCTCAAGACTGCCTGAGCGGATATACGCGCTCTTGATTGTGCTAACTGCTTTTAAGTGAGTATCTGCCGAAGCGGGGCAGGTATAAGGCTGGTGATAATTGGCGAGCACTTAGAGTTGTTGACGAAAAATATGCCGGAAACGTCATCGCCACCGGTTTTTGTCAGACAGCATATAAACCGGCGGCACCTTTACTCGGATTCTGCTGTAATAAGATAAGCATCCCGATTGTCAGAACGGCTATGAATTAGCTGCAATGTTTTACGTCCTGTATCGCCCTACCTTGGTTTAATATGCTTAAAAGAAACAAAATAGGTCGGGAGAAAATAGTCTAATGAAGTTCATCAGCAATGCTGGAACAGATCGCGTTCTGGATTTTGTGCGTCCATGGCTTAAGCCGAAACACAGTTTGGACATGGTGTCACCATCTTTCTCGTTGTTCGCATTTGCTGAATTAATCGCAGAACTGCCCCGCCTTTCTCAAGCGCGATTGGTTATCCCGCCCGTTTCCAAGGTCATTGGCAAAGGGGGCAATCAGGAACAATTGGGTCTGTCGGGAGCGACTGCTGATCGTGGTTCTCGCAACAAGCTACAAGCCCCTTGGCTGGCGCGCAAGCTCTCCACCTGGCTAGAAAACAAAGCCGAGGTGCGCTATTCACATAGCTCAATCCCTCAAGGCACCCTTGTTTTGCGCGACGGCCAAGGCCAAGCTCAACAAGCCGCATTAGGTTCTTTCTCGTTCAGCAGCGAAGGACTTGGGGTCACCCTTGGCAACCCGCTAAGCCTTATTCAGACCTCTGAAAACTCTGATGAAGCGCAGATGCTCAGCCAATGGTTTGATATGCAATGGGCCGCGCTCAAGGATCAACCGGAAGCCAAGGCAGCACTGATTGCTGCCGTCAAAGAACTTTCCGCACACCGCGATGCCAGCAGCGTGTACGCGCTGATACTGCAACACTTGTTCGCTGCCAATGGCGAAGGACTGGATGAGGAGCGCGTCGTCAAGTCGGCGACTGGTATTCGCAATACCGTGGTATGGAAAAAGCTCTACAAATTCCAGCGCGACGGCGTTGTCGGAGCCATCGACAAACTGGAGCGTTTCGGTGGCTGCATCATTGCCGACAGCGTGGGCTTGGGCAAGACCTTCGAGGCATTGGCCATTATCAAGTACCACGAGTTGCGTAATGACCGCGTTCTGGTGCTGTGTCCCAAACGCCTGCGCGACAACTGGACGCTCTACAAGGCCAATGACCGCCGCAACATCCTGGCCCCGGACAGGCTGAACTACGACGTCCTGAACCACACTGACCTCTCGCGTGACGGCGGCCATTCCGGCGACATCGACCTCTCGCATGTGAATTGGGGCAACTATGACCTCGTGGTCATCGACGAGTCTCACAATTTCCGCAACAAGCCAGCTAACAAGGGACGCGAGAGCCGCTACGACCGCCTGATGCGCAAGATCATCCGCGAAGGCGTCAAGACGCGAGTGCTGATGCTTTCCGCCACCCCGGTCAACAACCGGCTGGCCGACTTGCGCAACCAGATCGCGTTCGTCACCGAGGGCGACGATACGGCCCTTTTTGATCACGGCATTGCCAGCATCGACAGCACCACGCGCCGGGCACAGAAGGCATTCAATCGCTGGCTGGAATTGCCAAACGAAGAAAAGACGCCTTCGCTGCTGGTGGAGATGCTTGGCTTCGATTATTTCGCGTTGCTAGACCACCTGACGATTGCCCGGTCGCGCCGCCATATCGAGAAGTACTACGGCACCACCGAAACAGGCCGTTTCCCGGAGCGGCTGCCTCCCATCAACATCAAAGCCGATGTGGACCGGGCGGGTGAATTCCGCTCGATCCGCGACATCAATCTGGAGATTCGCCGGCTCAATCTCGCCGCTTACGCGCCGCTGCGCTATGTGCTACCGCACAAGCAAGATGCCTACGACGCCAAGTACAGCACGCAGATTCGCGGCGGCGAGAGCTTCTTCCGGCAGGTCGACCGGGAAGAGAGCTTGATCCACCTGCTGCGCGTCAACGTGCTCAAGCGCATGGAAAGTGCCGTGTCATCCTTTGCGCTCACGGTGCATCGCCAACTCAAGGACGTGGAAGCCACGCTCGCGCAGATTGAAGCGCATAGCGGCGAGATTGAGGCACTCGATATTGCCGATGTGGACATTGACGATCCGGCATTCGAGGCCTTGTTGGTCGGCCGCAAGGTCAAGGTTTTGCTGGGCGACGTTGACCTGCTCCGCTGGAAGCAAGACCTGATCGAGGACCGCAACCGGCTCGCCACTTTGTATGCGGCGGCGGAACAGGTCAGCGCAGCGCGAGACGATAAGCTGCTCAAGTTGCGTGAACTGATCGCCGGCAAGTGCACCAACCCGATTAATCCCGGCAACCGCAAGGTCATCGTGTTTACCGCCTTTGCCGACACGGCAACCTACCTCTATGAACAGCTTGCAGATTGGGCTAAGTCCGAGCTGGGGCTTCAAACCGCCTTGGTCACAGGCTCCGGCCACAACCAGACCACCTTGCCCGGCTTGCGCCGCGATCTGTCCAGCATTCTTACTGCATTCTCGCCGCGCTCGAAAGAGCGGCCCGAGGAATTGGCAACCGAAGGTGAATTGGATCTCTTGATCGCCACCGACTGCATCAGCGAAGGCCAGAATCTTCAAGACTGCGACTGGCTCATCAACTACGACATCCACTGGAACCCGGTTCGCATCATCCAGCGCTTCGGCCGCATTGACCGCATCGGCTCCACTAACAAGCACATCCAGTTGGCGAACTTCTGGCCGAACATGGAGCTAGAGGAATACATCAATCTGGAGCAGCGTGTCAGTGGCCGCATGGTGCTTTTAGACATTTCCGCCACAGGCGAAGAGAACATCATCGAGCAGCAGTCCGGCAACCAGATGAACGATCTGGAGTACCGGCGAAACCAGTTGCTGAAGCTGCAGGAAACCGTCATCGACCTCGAAGACCTGTCCAGCGGCGTTGCCATCACTGATTTAACGCTGACCGACTTCCGCATCGACCTGGCCGAGTTCTCCAAGGCACATCCCGGCAAGCTGGAGTCCTTGCCGCTGGGTAGCTTTGCTGTCACATCGAGCATTGATGCGGACATTCCGCCCGGCGTCATCTTCTGCCTGCGCGCCGAAGAAGCCGCCGCCGAGAAAGCCATCGACCCCGGCTATCCATTGGCCCCGCACTATCTTGTACACGTGGGGGAAGACGGCACGGTGCTGCTGCCCTATACGCAGGCCAAACGCATCCTCGATCGCCTCAAACGCCTGAGTCTTGGACGTGATCTGCCCGACGCCGCCGCATGCGCCCGTTTCGACCGAGCCACCAAGCACGGCGAAGACATGCGTCATGTGCAAAAGCTGCTGTCAGCTGCGGTGGCGTCCATCGTTGGCAAGTCCGAAGAGCGTGCCGTTGCCAGCCTGTTTTCACCGGGCGGCACACACGCCATGAAGGGCGAATTCGCCGGGTCGAACGATTTCGAAGTGCTGGCTTATCTGGTGGTGTTACCCAACCACGCCGAAGAAGTCGCTGCATGACCGAGCCAATGCCACGATTGTTTGCCGCCGACTTGATCGCGGCCCTTGGCCTGCCCCCGGCGGCGATGGTGAATCAGCGCGTGCCCAAGAAGATGCTGGCCGAGAATGGTGCCTCCACCGTGGCCGACCGCAAGCTGATCCAGGACCACATCGAAGAAATCACATGGGTGGCTGCGCTCAAGCCTGCCAGCGCGGGGGTGCTTGAGTACAAGGACGATCAGCGCATTTACCTCGAACTGGCGGTTCTTTGCGTCACCTTGCGTTCAGATGAAAAGACGAACGGCCAACTCGACACGAAATCTGCCAAAGTCAGCCGCATTGCCGAGCTATTGCACCGCGCCATTCCGTATCCCCTTGCGTTGCTGCTGGACGATGGCAACAACCTGTTCATGTCGTTAGTGCACATCCGCTGGGCACAGAAAGAGGCTGACAAGACCGTGCTGGACGGCGAACTGCTGCTCGCCATGCTTGCGCTCCCCTTTAGCGGGGATGTCGGCGACGGCGCCATCGATGCGCGTGCCGATTTCCTCTCATCGCTGGCATTGAGCAAGCAGCCTCGCCATGATTTGCGCGCGCTCTACCAAGGCTGGATGGACACGCTCTCCGCTTGGCAAGCTGCCGCAGTAACCGGCCGCTTCGTGCCCAGTCAATCACCTGCGCAAGCCGCAGAGCGTCGAGCGGCACTGCACCGCTGCCGCGAACTGGACGCGCAAATCGCCAGCCTGCGCTTGGCCGCCGGCAAAGAAAAACAGATGGCCCGCCAGGTCGCGGCCAACCTTGAAATCAAAGCACTGCTGGCCGAGCGCCAGCAAGTCGCCGCTAGTCTTTAAGGGAATAATGTGAAAGCAACCGAAGCCAACCTGCTCAAGTTCCTCAAGAAGTCGCCCCAATTCGTCATTCCGATTTACCAGCGCAACTATTCGTGGACGGCGGAGCAATGCCGCCAGTTATGGGCAGACTTGCTGCGCGCCGGCCGCGACGACAAGGTCAACGCTCACTTCATCGGCTCCATCGTTTACGTAGAACGAGGGCTTAGTAATGTCGTTCAACAAGAAGCATTGCTGGTCATCGATGGCCAACAACGCCTGACCACCAGCACACTCCTGATCGCAGCGCTTGCCAAGCATTTTGAGTCGCAAGGCGTCGCCGAGCTGCTGGAAGCCTTTTCTGCCAAGAAGCTGCGCAACTACTACCTGCTCAACCCGGAGGAGTCGGGGGAGCGGCACTTCAAGCTGTTGCTGTCGCAGACCGACAAGATAACGCTCACGGCCATCGTAGGCGACAGCGAGCCGCCGAAGGAGCCATCGTTGCGAGTGACCCGCAACTTCCAGCTGTTCGAGGATCTGGTCGCCGGCTGCAAGGGGGACTTCGTCGCGGTC
>DASVLY010000434.1:0-1885 GCA_036384635.1 Noviherbaspirillum sp.
AGATGTTTTCATCGATACCGCACATCACACCCCTGTCGTGCGCTTGCAATTCCCTGCAAACAATAACAAACGGATAACACGACATGAGCGCGGTTCTCGACACGCAGCAACCCAACAGCGGCGCAGATGATGTCAATATCCGGCTTGCCTTCTTCAAGAAGCTCCAGACGGTCACCAACAAGATCCATTCCACCAGCAACGTCGACGAAATCATGCTCGACCTGTCGCAGGACATCTGCGACCTGTTCAACTGCGACCGCCTCACGATCTACGCAGTGTCCGAGGACAAGACGTCGATCGTATCCAAGGTCAAGACCGGCCTGAATGCGGTGAACCAGTTGAAGCTGCCGATTTCCGCCCGCAGCGTGGCCGGCTATGTCGCGCTGGCGCGCCGCGTGGTCAACATCAGCGATGTGTACGACGAAGCCGAACTGAAATCCTATTCGCCGGAGCTGAACTTCCTGCAGGAAGTCGACCGCCGCACCGGCTACCGCACCAGGCAAATGCTGGTGGCACCGATCATCGACGAACGCGCGAACGAACTGCTCGGCGTGGTCCAGGTCATCAACAACCGCGACGATACGCCTTTCGCTGGCATCAGCGCCGAAGGCATCCGGGAGCTGTGCAAGACGCTCGCGATTGCTTACACGCAGAGACTGCGCCCGGTGACGGGGATGCGCTCCAAGTACGAACATTTAGTCGCCGAGGCAGTGCTGGCCGAGGCGGAACTGCAACTGGCGATGCGCTCGGCGCGCCGCAAGACCGACGACATCGAGCAAGTGCTGGTCAAGGATTTCCAGGTCAAGCCATCCGCTATCGGCAACGCGCTCGGCAAATTCTTCGGCGTGCCCTACGAACCCTTCAAGCCGGAGCGCATCAGGCCGGCCGGCCTGCTGAAGAACCTGAAGCGCGAGTTCATCGAACAGCACCAGTGGCTACCGATCGAGGAAGGGCAGGATGGCGTGGTGATCCTGGCGACCGACCCGGAGCAGGTGAAAAACGCGCGCGTGATCAATAACATCTTCCCGAAAACCAGGCTGACGTACCGGGTGACGACCAACAGCGAATTCCGGCAGACGCTCGACCAGTTCTTCGGCATCGAGAGCGAAACGGGTTCCGTCAATGAACTGCTGTCGGGCATGGAAGGCAGCGGCGAGAACGAGGAAAGCGATGAGATTTCCGAGGCGGAGCTGGCCGCCGCCGCCGAAAACGAGCTGGTCAAACTGGTCAACAAGATCATCATCGACGCATACAATCAGGGCGCGTCCGATATCCATATCGAACCGCGCCCCGGCAAGGAGAAAACCGCGATCCGCTTTCGCAAGGACGGTTCGCTGGAACCGTACATCGAGATTCCGGCGAGCTACCGCGCTGCGATTGCAGCGCGCATCAAGATCATGTGCGATCTCGACATTTCCGAGCGCCGCAAGCCGCAGGACGGCAAGATCAAGTTCAAGAAATACGGGCCGCTCGACATCGAGCTGCGGGTGGCGACCATCCCGTCTGCCGGCGGCGTCGAAGACATCGTCATGCGCATTCTGGCTGCGGGCGAACCGATCCCGCTCGACAAGCTGGGCGTGCTGCCGCACAACCTGGAGCGCCTGGAGAGCGCGGTGAGCAAGCCCTACGGGCTGTTCTTCGTATGCGGGCCGACCGGCTCCGGCAAGACCACCACGCTGCACTCGGTGCTGAACTACCTGAACACGCCCGACACCAAGATCTGGACTGCGGAAGACCCGGTCGAAATCACGCAGAAAGGGCTGCGCCAGGTGCAGGTCAACCGCAAGAGCGGGCTCGACTTCGCCACCGCCATGCGCGCCTTCCTGCGCGCCGACCCGGACGTGATCATGGTCGGCGAAATGCGCGACAAGGAAACCGTGAGCAT
>DASVLY010000435.1:0-12949 GCA_036384635.1 Noviherbaspirillum sp.
CTGCGCCGTCTTCGAACTCCGTCCCGATGATGCCCTCGGTCGGCAAACCCAGCCCGTCGCGATAGAAGGCGAGTGATCGGTTCAGATCGTCGACACCCAGAGTAATGACTTTGATTCGCGGTTTCATGATGTACCTCCTTCTGCAAATTGACGATGCCGGTCTATCCACTACTCCCACGCTACAGAAGCTCGCGTAATTGTTAAACAGGCCCTAATGATCAAGCATAAACGCTATGCAACATCCGTAGCTTGATGCCACCGACCGGAACACGGCAAGCGAACTTCATGCTCACCCTCAAAGCAGCACATCCCCGGCCGCCGCCGACTTCGTCCCCTCAACCGGCTTATTGCTCTCGCCGCGATATGCGAACACCACCGAAGTCTTGACCGCATTCGAGTTGTTTCTTCCGGCGGCATGAAACAAGCCGCTGTGAAAGAAAACCACATCTCCCTGCTGCAGTTCCAGCGCCTTGCCTTGCGCGAACAGCAGCTGGTTGTCCTCGACATCGGGCCGCAAAAAATCCAGTTCGTCCAGTTGAGTGCGTTTGATGTCGACCCGGTGCGACCCCGGTATCACCTTCAGCCCGCCATTGGCTTCATTCTCTGTCCCCAGCGCCAGCCATACCGTGGCCAGTTCGTTGCGAGCGAACGACCAGTAGCGGATGTCGCGATGCCAGCCGGTCGCGGTGCCGAAATCGGGATGCTTGGTCATCACGCAGTTGTGATGCGCGAGTGTGAGGCACACCCGCTCGCCAAAGAGTTGCGCCAGCCGCGACACTACGCGCTTGTCCTCCGCCCAGAGGCGAAAGCATTCATGCCTGCCATATGCGCCGCGCAATCGCCGCGCCGTTTTTCCGCCGGGTGCGTCCAGCGACACGGGCGCGCCCGGGTAGCCGACGTCGGCTTCATATTCGATCGGCGGCACCGCTGCGCGCAATTGTTCGCGCGCGACCGAGAGCATCTGCTCGCATGCGGCCGGCGTTGCCATCCTGCGGAACACCAGGTAGCCGTCTTGCCTGAATTGTTCCAGTTCCATGTGTGAAAGCGCCATGTGGTTTGCTATCGTTTGCTCTTGTTCATGCATATACGGTAACGCATAATCGCCGGATTCGCTTTGCTATTCGGCAAGGCATATAAAGCCTGTTATGGACTCTGCAAGGGGCCTGAGAGCCGTCAGAACCGACCATCTGCCGCGTTACGGCTCCTTGGCGTAACTCGTTACTGTCGCGTCGCCGCGCCTTGCATCTGGCCGGTTCTGACAACTCTCAGACCCCTTGCAGAGTCCATAACAGGCTCTAGAGAACAAACGCCATTCGCCAGCAAAATGGCACAACTTGTTCCTGCGCGCTTCCTTACTTCCCGAACAGCTTCTTCATCACGCCGCCCAATCCCTGCGCCGCATTGCCGACGCCGCGCGTCAGGCTTTCGATGCTGATGCCCAGCGTCTCCGCCACCGAGGTGCCGATGCGTTTGGCAAAACTGTCGTTGAGCGAGAACTGCGGATCGTTCAGGTTGCCGTCCAGCGTGAACCGGATCGAGATCTGGTCGTTGCGGTTTTTCAGTGCGGCCACTACAGCCTGACGCGGCACACCCATGAAGGTGCCGAACGCACCGCCGCCGCCGGACAGCTCCAGCCCGGTCAGTGTCACGGCGCCCGGCGCATGCAGGCGGTTGTTGCGCACCGTCGATGTCAGGCTCAGATCGAGGGAGCCACGCCGCACGCCCGTTTCCGATGCCTTGATCAGGTAAGGCTGCAGCGCCACCAGATCCACGCCGGCCAGCTTTGTCGCGAGCTCGGAATTCTTGTCGGCCAGCTCGGCCCAGCCTGCGATCGTTACACGGCCGTCGCGTTGCACGCCCTTGACCACGGCATCGAGCGCGATGCGGGTGCGGCCTGAAAGATTCGGCACATGCAAATCCTCAACGGCTGCATGCAGGTGTTCCAGCCGCGTCTTGTGCGCCGGCTGGCGCACGCTGGCGTCATAAAACTCCAGCACGCCGTCGAGCAGTTCGATGCTGCCGATGCCGACCGACGGCGCGGCCGGGGACGCGGCGGAAGAAGCGGCTCCTCCGGCCTCTTTCGGCTTTTCCAGCAGGCTGGGCAACAGGCGCAGCTTGCCGTCACGGGTGCGCCAGATCGACAGGTACGGACGATCGACCGTAATGCGCGCCACCTTTACTTCGGCTGAAACCAGGCTGCGCAGGTCCGGCGTGACGACGACACGTTCCGCGCGCAGCGCATCCTCTGCCGGCCAGCCGCGCGGCGCGCGTATGCGTACGCCGCGCGCTTCGATCGACGACCAGCCGACAGCAATCTCATCCACTTCGCTATCGGCGCCGAGCGCGTGCTCCACCTGGTTTTTCAGCGTCTTGGTTGCAATATGCAGTCCGCCGGCTGCGGCGGCGCCCAAGGCTGCAAGGACCGCAAGCGTCATGAATAGCGCGCGCCTGATATTTCGTTTCATTTGTTTTTCCACCCAACAGGACTTACGCAATGGCACGGTTTCTTCGGGCAAGTAACGTGATAACCAGCACTCAAGAAAGAGAGGTTAAGCGTAAGTCCTAAAATTAAAAGCAATTAATTCGTGATTCTTTTTTTAGGACTTACGCCTCGCCTGCGCTTTTCAGGATCGGGTACTCTCCGCATTCCCCATGAAAAAACGACAGCATGGCGTAAGTCCTATTCAACAGAAAAGGCGTTCAGCGCCCGAGACGGAAGTTGACCTTTGCGGGCCGTCCCGGCAAGTCGAGCGTGGCGCGTTGCGGCGGTGACTGGCTGACGATGCGTCCGCGCCTGATTACGTAGCGGCACGCCGCGCGCAGGCGGATCGCCTCGATGACGCCGCCGGCATCCAGTATCACGAGGTCGGCATGACAGCCGGGAGCCAGCCCGTAGCTTTCCAGTCCGAGAATCTTCGCCGGCGTTTGCGTCACCGCCATGAAGCACGCATGCATTGCTTCCTGTCCCGTCATTTGTGCCACATGCAACCCCATGTGCGCGACTTCCAGCATGTCACCCGAACCCAGGCTGTACCACGGGTCCATTACGCAGTCGTGGCCGAGTGCGACATCAATGCCGGCAGCCAGCAGTTCCGGCACGCGGGTCATGCCGCGCCGCTTCGGGTAGCTGTCGTGCCGGCCCTGCAGGGTGATGTTGATGAGCGGGTTGGCAATCGCGGCCACACCCGCTTCGCGTATCAGCGGCAGCAGCTTGCTCACGTAATAGTTGTCCATCGAATGCATCGATGTCAGGTGCGAGCCGGCCACGCGGCCATGGAGGCCGAGCCGATGCGTATGGCAGGCGAGTGTTTCGATGTGGCGCGACAGCGGGTCGTCCGATTCGTCGCAATGCATGTCGACGCGCAAGCCTTTGTCGGCAGCGAATTCGCACAGTATGCGCACCGATTCGGCACCGTCTGCCATCGTGCGTTCGAAGTGCGGAATGCCGCCCACTACATCGACGCCGAGCGCAATCGCGCGTTTGAGGTTGTCCAATGCGCTCGGGCTGCGCAGCAGGCCATCCTGGGGGAACGCGACCAGTTGCAAGTCGAGATAGGGTGCGACCCGGCGTTTGACTTCCAGCAGCGCCTCGACCGCCAGCAGCCGGTCGTCGCACACGTCCACATGCGAGCGGATCGCCAGCAGGCCGCGTGCCACCGCCCAATCGCAGTATTGCAGCGCCCGCTCGATGATCGCTTCCTGCGTCAACTGCGGTTTCAGTTCGCCCCATAACGCGATGCCTTCGAGCAGTGTGCCGGAGCGGTTGACGCGCGGCAGCCCGTAGCTGAGCGCCGCATCCATATGAAAATGGGCATCGACGAAAGGGGGTGTTACCAGGTCGCCGGCAGCGTCGATTTCCTGCACGCCGCGCACGGGGAGCGCGGCGCCGGCAGCGGCGATGCGGCCGGCATCGATAGCGATGTCGATCCCTTGCGAACCGTCGGGCAGGGTGGCATTGCGAATGACGAGATCCATGAGCGCTTTTCGTTTAAATAGGCTCTCAAGTCTAACAAAAGCGTTGTCATTACGAACTCAGTAAAACACCGCCAGCCAGATCGTCTCCGTATCTTCCCTGGTCCACTCCACCCGGTGTTTTTCATGCGCAGCGATGTTAACGTACACCCCCGGCGTCAGCCGTACCACCCGGTCGCCTTGTTCAAAGCGCAGCATCGCTTCGCCTTGCACCAGCAACACCCATTCATGCTCTTCCTGGTCGTACCAGAATCCGGGCGGCGAACAATGGCCGTTCGATACGATGCGCTCGATTCTCACGCCTTTGGCGCTGGCCAAGGTTTGCACAAGCTCTTGCGGCAACGGCGCGGGTATGTCGCGGTACAGACTTCCAATATCCATGTCGTGCCCCCCGGAATAGTTCTGTCTGGTAGGAAAATATGCGGTAACGCGACTTTAGAGCGGATTGCGCCCGGATTCAAGGACTACGCACATGTAATTGCACGTGACATATATAGCGAATATTGTTGCCAATCCTGCTACACTAACGGCGCTCATAACACCCTCTAGTGGTCCGACCACCTTCAAATTTCGGTTTGGCCGAGTTGGTCGGAGGTGAGTGCAAGGCGCAAAGCCGCAGTCGGGGTGGCTCCCCCGACGAGCATTTGCAACACGGGCAAAACAATTTTCTTGTGCCCTGCAATCGCCTTCGAGCGACCGGCCAAGCCGAAATTTGAAGGTAGTCGGACCACTAGGAACAGTCCGCCTGATTACGCAGCATCCTTCAGTCCTGCCGCTGACTTGCCGGACCCATGTTTGTCCATGACGAAAGACGAATTGAAACAGTATTTCCCCGATCTGTAGGAGAACCGCATGCCGCACGATCACAGCTATTTATGGACATCGTGGCTACTGTGGGCACACTTCGCTGCCGACATCGTGACCGGCCTGGCCTGCTATTCGATTCCGCTGTCGCTGTTATACCTGGTGCGCAAACGCCCGACGATCCGGTTCGGCTGGATGTTCGTACTGTTCTCGATTTTCATTTTTACGTGTGGTACCTCCCGTTTCATCTCGATCTGGACGATCTGGCACCCTGACTATTGGATTGATGCCGCGGTCAAGTCGATTGCTGCGGTCGCATCGGTTGTTACCGCTGTGCTGCTGTGGAGAGTGATGCCGGGCATTGTGGCGCTGCCCAATGGCGTACAGTTGCGTACTCTGATCACCCAACTGCAACATGAAATCAGCGAGCGCAAGCACATGGAAGAAGCGCTGCGCCAGTCGCGGGAGACGCTGCGCGAACTGGCCGCCTACCAGGAAAAAATCCGCGAAGACGAACGCAAGCGCATTGCGCGCGAAATCCACGACGAGCTGGGGCAGAACCTGCTGGCGCTGAGGCTGGAGGTGGCGATGCTCAATGCGCGCACCGGCGACAGGCATCCGCTGCTGCGCAAAAAAACCGAACAGGCGCTCGGATACATCGACACCACGATGAAATCGATTCGCAACATCATGAACAACCTGCGGCCTTCGGTGCTGGACCTGGGCCTGCCGGACGCGATCGAATGGCAGGTCAGGCAGTTCGAGCGGCGCAACGGCATGCCCTGCGAACTGGTAATCAACGACGAAGGGGTGCGGATCGACGATATGCACGCGACTGCGATCTTCCGCATCTTGCAGGAGTCGCTCACCAATATCGGCCGCCATGCGCGCGCGAGCGCGGTGCGGGTGGAACTGAACGTGGACAGCCGGCGGGCATTGATGATCATCGAGGACAACGGCATCGGGATGTTTCCGGGCGATCGGCGCAAGGCGCGCCGCTTCGGCCTGATCGGCATTCAGGAGCGCGCCAGCATGCTCGGAGGCGAGCTGTCTATCGAGAGCGCGCCGGGGAAGGGGACAATGCTGCGCCTGTCGATCCCGTTGCAGGAACAGCCGGGCCAGGCGGAGCTGGCAAGCGCCTGACGAAACGTTGCCGTATTTCCGGGGAATACTCGCTTTCCTCCATGCAGGTTACAAACGCTTACCGTTGAAACATGGCCATAAAGACTCAAAGTTTCCCTGCTGCGTTGTTGTAAGCAAACACACGCATTTGTGCGCATATCGGAATCACCATGTTCACCCGACTCTTAAGCATCCTGTTCGTCATTGTTCTTCCTCTGGCGGCCTTTGCCACTGAATACCAGATTGTCGACCGTCCAAGACAAGAATGCTGGAATGAGCAGGTTCCGGTTCAAACCGCAGGGCAAGACTACGGCGGTGCCATCGTTGGCGGCATCGCGGGAGGCATCATCGGCAACCAGGTTGGCGGCGGAAACGGAAAGACCATCGCCACTGCGGTTGGCGCAATGACTGGAGCCGTGGTCGGAGACCGCATGTCTTCGCGTAGCTCTTCGTATCAGACACAGACCATACGACGGTGCCGGACGGTCATGGACCACGTACAGGTCCCTGTCGTTCGTGAGCAAGTTCCCGTCTTCGTTGAGCCGCAGCCTGTTGTCATTGTCGAACAACCGGCCTATTACTACATGGAACGCGAGGAAGACCGATATCGCGGTTGGCATCCCCCTCATCACCATCACCATCATCATGACAATGACGATTGAACGTGTAACACGATAACCCGAGTTCTCTTTCGGTATCTTTGCCGATAGCGAAAGACGAAACCGCTACCGTCATTCCTTCCATGTATGCTGACGGCGCTGCCCAAACGAGCTGCAGCTTCCCTTGCGATTGACAGGCCGAGCCCGCCGCCTTGCACAGTTGCCAGATAGTGATCGACAATAAGAAGAGTGAGTTGCGCCTGCCGGCAGTAACTGAATTGCGATGACTTGTCGCAGGCAAAAGCGCTTGTGTTGGAGCCGAACGGCACGTTGATCGCGGTCAGGAAGTGGCTTGATGAGATCAAGGAAAAATCGCATGTCAAAAAGCATCGTTTCCTTGCTGCCTGGGGCGTGGTACATACACTTTGCGTGCTATTACGCATTGCTGATCAAGCACGAAATATTAATACTTTGTTACGGTTTGCATACCATAATATCAATGACAATAAAACTGACATGACAACGGAGCAAACATGATTCTTGAAATCGCCGACATCCGTATCCAGCCCGGCAAGCAAGGCGAATTCGATGCCGCCATTTTGCGCGGTTTGCAGCAGGTGATCATGAAGGCCAAGGGCTTTCTTGGTTACAAGGTCAACAAGGGAGTCGAATCGCCCGAGCGTTACGTGCTGATGATTTTCTGGGAAGCGCTGGAAAACCATACAGTCGATTTCCGCCAGTCGCCGGCATTTGCCGAGTGGCGCAGCATCGTCGGCCCGTATTTCGCAGTGCCGCCGGCGGTCGAACATTTCACGTTGCTGGCACAGTCGCAGTGATTGTGCCCGGTTCGGATTGCCGGCGGAAATGAGAAAAGGACAGAATATCCGCAGCTTGATTGACTTGAAGACATGAATTCGATTTACTCTATGTTGCGGAATGATATGATCTTGGCGGGGTAACATCGCCCCCGGGGAAAAAAGCAACTGTCACGAGGTCAATCAAGAATGTCTTTTCAAGCTGACGCAGTCATCCTGGCACTCGTCATCCTCCTTGCAGTTAATGTGATTGGCATTGTCGCTTATGCAATCGCAGTCAGGCTCAGGACACGCCGAGATCAGGACAACATCCTCGCGATCCGCGCAGCCATCGTCGACTACTTTCACCGCAGCGGAGTGGAAGTGACGACCGATTGCGCCAGGTTGTTGAGCGGCAAGGGCTTTACTGCAGTGGTTGAGTCCGAGCCGATGAAACGCTTTCGCCTGTCTCACATTATTGAAATGACGCTGCGCGAGCATGTGCGCAAGAACTGCGGGCTGGAACTCGATAAGGTCTACTGGCGCTTTCCGGTGAAGGAGGCAGCAGCGGCGCCCGGCACTGGCAATGCGGAACAAAAGAAGCCCGCCGAAAGCTCGGACGACTACATTAACGAAGGCCTTGAGAATTACCGCTATATTCCGAAGCCGGAAGTCGAGGAGCTGCCGTGGGAGCACTTCGAGCAGGTGGCTGTCGCCGGCCTTGCGAAAAAAGACGAAGCGTCTTAGGGCCTGTCATCAATTACTTTGGGCGTGCGAACGAGCCGTGCGCGTCGCAACGACCATTGCGTTGCCTGTTGTTAATATTTTGCGGCCGGCGTAATCTAGAGCATACGATCAACCTCAAGGCGGGAGTGACCTGTACCGGCTTGCGCGTACCCGCACATCCTTATTGCGGATAATGCACGACAAGCGCCATGCAGGTTGCTGCCGCAAGTTCCGTTGTCCTGCCTTTGCGAGTATGACTACGCTATCTCAATCCCACATCAGGCTGCGCCCATTAGAGCGCAATGATCTGCATTTCGTTCATCAGATCAACAATAACAGCAATATCATGCGTTACTGGTTCGAGGAGCCCTACGAGGCGTATGTCGAACTGGTGCAATTGTATGACCGCCATATCCATGACCAGAGCGAGCGGCGTTTCATTATCGAAAACGATGCCGGCGATCTGGTTGGTCTGGTCGAGCTGGTCGAGATCAACTATATCCACCGCCGTGCCGAGTTCCAGATCATTGTTGCGCCCGCGTGGCAGGGGAAAAAATATGCGGAGCGTGCAACGCAGATGGCGGTCGAGTACGCATTCTGTGTGCTGAACCTGTACAAGCTGTACTTGCTGGTGGATAAGGAAAACGTGAAGGCCATCCACATCTATGAAAAGTGTGGTTTCACTACGGAAGGCATGTTAAGCGGCGAATTTTTCGTTAATGGCATTTATCGTGACGCCATTCGCATGTGCATTTTTCAGAGGGATTATCTGGCCTCCCGCGCCATGAATGAATTACCTTTTACGCAGACGGAGGAGGATAGCGGTTTTACTGCAGACGGAAAACGTTGAGCGCTTGAATGAACGATGAAACTTTAATGTTGTCACTGCCACTCAATATTGATAGTCGTATAACAATTGAGGTTGAAATGGCTGAATCAACAACTAAAAAAAGGATCATCGTCAATGAAAACGCCGTCACTAAGACAAATCAAAACATTTAGTGGGTCATCGTTCCTAAAAAAGATAATCGATCCCCAACAAATTCCTGATGGAAAATCGTTGACGAAAGCGTCATCGTCAGCCACTCAAAGGGCTCAACCGCCTGCTGTCGGTATGCCTGACTTCCCACGCATCTCAAGAATGGGCTCCATGAACTTCTCTTCCCTGAGAGGGAACGACAAGGCGCAATTCCATTCAACGGGTTCTCGCAATGCTTCCTTTGAAGATACGCTTCTCCCACACGATCCGCTTAATGAGGAGGATCGTCAGACACTCAAAGCAGTATTAGGGACCGACTTGTACGAAAAGTTGCGTCACAGCCGCCATCAAGACGGTCTATGCCATGCGGATACCATTCTTAAAATGATTGGGGCGGCAAACAGCAAAGCCAGTTCGGTTACCTCGCGTCTGATGAATTTGTGTGCGACTGCTACTCAAAGGCAAAAAATACCTCTCGGCTTTATTGGAGCACTGATCGCTAATGGATTGAATTTCGGCGTGCCGTTTTTCGAGAGCATAAAAGGGGATGTTTATTCCTGCGGCAAATCCCAACTGCTGGAACATGGCGTTCCCAAGGATGCCATTGCCGTGGTCATCTGCGCATGGCAAGGTGCAATCGATCCCGACAGTAAGCAAGCGCAATCAGCGAAGAGTTTTTTTGACATAGGCCAGCTTGGTGGTGCGAACCATGCTTTTGCGGTTCTGCACGTCGATCATGAGAATGGCCAAGTGCTTTGTTGCGATCTCGATCCATATCGCCAGAATGCGGACGGCACCGATAAAGACGTTTATTTCAAAGTGGATAAAGAGACATTCCAAAAGCAGGTCATTCCACGATTCAATGGCGTATTGGCAATCAAAAAACAAGAGGCGGCCGAATGAGCGTTACGGCTATCCAAAAAATGTTCGAGAGTTTTGCCAAAACAATCGGCGCCGAAATCAGGCATTCTCAAGCCAGGCAATCCATTTCTTATGCAGACATGGAATCGCAGCAGTTAAATCCCGGATATATTCGCTTATGCGTCGATTCCCACGATCATGTTGTGATTGTCGAGGCAGCAGTACCGCTTTCTTCGGTTATCCCCGCCGACAACGATGGCTTGCAGAAACTGTGGAGCCTGTGCCTGATGGCCAGTCCTTGCCAGAGCGGAAAACGCTTTTTCCCCATGATCGACATGAAAAACGATCATCTGATTTTCGCCTATGTGGTAGGAACCGAAGCGATTCGCCACGAGGAGGATTTGGGAAATATTATCGAGAGCTATGTGGCCGAAATAGCGGCCATGCTGGGGGAATTGAAAGGCGTGCTCATCGGCAGTCATTCTCCCGGAAAAACATTTCACCCTTTGCAGGCACAAGCGAGACCCTTTCCTAAAGCGTGAAAACCGTCTGGAATGAACCATAACAGGCTCTAATTCCATGCGACCAAACGCTGCCGCAAAAAGTCCGGCCAGCTCTTTACTGCCACGGGAACTACCCCGACCGGAAGTCTGACTAATTTATTGCCAGGTTTTTTTGCGGGCCGTAACCATGACGGCTCCAATAAACCTCATTAGTCGGTTCATGCAACGGGGGAAATGATGCAGGAACAAACCGCAGTCCCCGGCGCACCGCACGTCGTGCGGTCGCCTTTATCGCATTTCGATGAATCTCCATCTTACGCTGCGCAACGGCCCGGACCTTCGGTAAATTACCGGGTGGAAGCAGCCAAAGGATCTTCCCGCATACACCCGCTTGCCACCGCGCTCGGCTGGTTCAGCATCGGTCTTGGCATCGCGCAATTGCTCGCGCCGCGCACGGTTGCGCGTACGCTCGGTGTGCCGCAGCACACTACTGTAGTGCGTGCGCTGGGGGCGCGCGAGCTTGCCACTGGCGCCGGTATCCTGAGCCGGCGTGGCGCCAGTGGCTGGCTATGGGCGCGCGTGGCAGGCGATGCGATGGACCTTGCCTTGCTCGGCCGCGCCGCGCGTTCTCCGTCGGCACGGCGCAAGCGGGTCGCCGTCGCTGCTGCTGCGGTAGCCAGTATTGCATTGCTCGATTTTTTGAGCGGCATGCAGCAGACCAGGCGACAGTCCGGTGTTGCGCAATCCGGTGCGTTGCGGATCGACAAGAGCATCGCTATCAATCGCTCCGTCGACGAATGCTATCGCTTTTGGCATGACTTCGAGAACTTCCCGAGTTTCATGAAACACCTGGAATCGGTGCGGATTACCGGCGAAAACCGTGTGCATTGGAAAGCCAAGGCACCGGCTGGCACCAGTGTCGAATGGGATGCCGAACTGATCGCCGATCAGCCGGGCCGATACCTGGCCTGGCGTTCGCTCGAAGGTGCCGATATCGACAATGCCGGCAGCATACGTTTTGAGCGTGCGCCCGGCGGACGCGGCACGGTCATGTACGTCGAGCTCGAATACCGCCCGCCGGGCGGTGCGGCCGGCGCGCTGATCGCAAAGCTGTTCGGCGAGGAGCCCGAGCAGCAGATCGACGAAGACCTGCGCCGCTTCAAGTGGCTGATCGAAACCGGCGAAATCCCGACTACTGTCGGCCAGTCGTCCGGGCCACGCAGCGTCATCAACCGCGTACTGTTGCGCAAAGGAGAGCCGGGATGAGAGCGACCTGCTGGTTTGGAAAGAAGGATGTGCGGGTCGTGAATGTACCCGATCCGCAGATCATCAATCCGCGCGATGCGATCGTGAAAGTCACATCGACCGCGATTTGCGGTTCCGATCTGCACTTGTATGACGGTTATGTGCCGGCCATGGAAAAGGGCGACATTCTCGGCCATGAGTTCATGGGGGAAGTGGTCGAACTCGGCAGCGAAGTGCACAACCTGAAGGTCGGCGACCGCGTGGTGGTTCCGTTCCCGATCGCTTGCGGCCACTGCTTTTTCTGCGAAGAGCGGTTGTATTCGGTGTGCGAGAACTCGAACCCGAACGCATGGATGGCGGAAAAGATGTGGGGCCATGCGCCGGCCGGCATCTTCGGCTATTCGCATCTGACCGGCGGCTATGCGGGCGGCCAGGCCGAATATGTGCGTGTGCCTTATGCGGATGTCGGCCCGTTGAAGATTCCGGAAGGCGTGAGTGACGAACAGGTGCTGTTCTTGTCCGACATCCTGCCCACCGGCTATATGGCGGCTGAAGCCTGCGAGATCAAGCCTGGTTCTGTGGTGGCGGTATGGGGCTGCGGCCCGGTCGGGCAGTTCGCGATCCAGTGTGCTTACCTCTTGGGCGCCGAGCGCGTGATCGGCATTGACCGCTTCCGCGGGCGGTTGCGGATGGCGCGCGAAGTATCGAACGCGGAAACGATCGACTATGAAGAAGTCAATGTGCTCGATGCGTTAAAGCAGATGACCGGCGGACGCGGGCCGGATGCCTGCATCGATGCGGTTGGCATGGAGGCGCATGGGCTGGGGATGATCGGCGTCTTCGATCGCGTCAAGCAGGTGATGAAACTGGAAACCGATCGTCCGCTCGCACTGCGCGAAGTGCTGATGGCATGCCGCAATGGCGGCGTGGTGTCGGTACCCGGCGTCTACGGCGGCTTCCTCGACAAGATCCCGTTCGGCTCGGTGATGAACCGTTCATTAACCATCAAGACCGGGCAGACCCACGTGCAGCGCTACATGCAGCCCTTGCTGCAACGCATCCAGAACGGCGAGATCGATTCATCCTTCGTGATTACGCACCGCCTGTCGCTGGACGATGCGGCGTATGGCTACGATATTTTCTGCAACAAACAGGATGATTGCATCAAGGTGGTGTTAAAGCCGTGAGGCGGCATGGTTACGGATTGAAGGGCTGCAGGTCGCCGTAACGCCGCCGCAATCCGAGAAACGGCTGTTCGATCGTCATGTAACTGAGTGTCGCCACCATCCATGTTGCGGCGAATACCGGGATCGCCAGGAGCGCGCCGTTGACCAGTTTGTTATT
>DASVLY010000436.1:0-3380 GCA_036384635.1 Noviherbaspirillum sp.
TGACCACGCGGAACTGGTTGATGTCGCCGTTGAACTCGTGCAGCCGCTTGACTGCCCACGGGCTGGGAATGGTTTTCAGGTAGCGGCGCGGAATGCCGTAGTCCTCTTCCAGGATGCGGCCGTCCTCCTCGGCATTGAACAGGCCCAGCGGCGATTCGTTGACAGGCGAGCCCTTGATGCAATAGAACGGCACGCGCTCCATCAGGGACTTCAGCTTTTCGGCGATCGACGATTTGCCGCCGCCGACCGGCCCCAGCAGGTACAACACCTGTTTGCGCTCTTCCAGACCTTGAGCGGCATGACGAAAATAAGATACGACCTGCTCGATGACTTCCTCCATTCCGTAGAACTCGCGGAATGCAGGATAAATTTTGATTACTTTGTTAGCGAAGATACGCGAGAGCCGTGAATCGTGGCGCGTGTCGACCAGTTCCGGTTCACCGATCGCTTCCAACATGCGTTCAGCGGCGGTGGCGTAGGCGAGTCGGTCGCGCTTGCACAATTCCAGGTATTCCTGCAGGGAGTATTCCTCTTCCCGAGTCCGCTCATACCGTGCTGCGTAGTTGTCAAAGATCTTCATTGGGTTTCCTTTGATGTGAATCTACCGGTCTTATTTGGGTGTTAGCAGGCTGTTGAAAAACTACTGCGCGGGCCGATCCTGGGGTCTGCGGTGCTCTGCGTACCACTCGTACGCGTGCGCTCCTCGCCCCCAGGCTCGGCACGCTCGCTACGTTTTTCAACAGCCTGTTAGAGGGTGTTATGCATTTCCACTCCGCAATTTAATAATACGCCCACTTTTTTATAGTCGATAGGTAATTTTTGACTTTTTTTTGCAAAGGAAATTTGTTAGGAAAATGGCTTTCAACTTGGTATTTTCAAAGCGATATTTATTCCGGTTTTTTCATGAAAAACCGATGGGGTGCGCAAAATTTTTTAGCGTAAAAGCTGCTGCCGCACATGGTTTGTGCAGTGATCGCGCATTTACTTATGTGCGTAAATGCGACAGTGCTATTTGCCGAACAAACCCTTTAGCTGTTCCTTGAACCGATCCTGCAACTTCGTCGTCTCCTCCTCCAGCGATTTTTGCGCGCGCGACTTCACTTCTTCCTTTTTCTCGTCGATCTGCTGCCTGGCCAGCTCGCTTGCCATGCCGGCGAAGTCGATGCGCCAACCGATTGCGGCCAACGGTCCCGACAGCCGCACCGGTACCGTCACGCCTTTCAACGCCTGCAGCTCCGGCCCGCCCTGCCCTTGCAAGCTTTGCACCACCGTGGTCCTCACCACATAGTCCAACCGGTCGGCGCCGAGATCGATATCGCCGGTGCCGGAAATGCGCAGCAGCGGCGACTTGATATTCAGGTCCTCGTTATGCGCAACGCCGTTGGTAATGCGAAAGCTGCCGGTCAGTTCGCTGAAGTCGGTCTTCTCGGCGTCCGATGCGGTACCGGCCTGCGGCGATGCCTCGCCGCGCAACGCGCCGATCTTCGCTTTCGCGCCGCGCACCGCCTGCGCGATATTGATGCCGCGTACCGCGCCATCGCGCAGCTCCAGCCGCGCGCTGCCGTTCAACGCCTTTTTGATCTGCGCAACGGTGGCGCCGCCGGCAGCGACATCGAGCTGCACATTGCCCTTGCCTTCGATCGGCGCTTTGCCGATCGCATCTTTCAGCAAGGCGCCGACCTGGATGCCGGCCAGTTTCTGGCGTACCGCAAAATGATTGTTCGCCGTCGCCGACAATGTGCCGGTCATGCTGCCGCCATAGAGATTGGCGGCAAGCGGGCCGATATCGAGCTTGCCGCCGTCCGCATGCAAGCCGACGCGCACATCGGAAGCACGGATGTTCTTCACCTTCAGCGCGCCGATGCGCATGCTGCCGTCGGCGCGCAACTCGCGCAATGCGGACAAGTCGATCGGTTTTTCCTCCGCTGCCGCCTTGGGCACGGCTGCGCCTGTCGGCTTTTCCTGATAGCGGTCAAGGTCGAGCCGGTCGATGCCGATATCGAATGAATAGGTAGCCGGAGAAAACCGCGTGAGCCCGAACTTCGCGTCGAACGCACTGTCATCGAGATTGCCCTTGAGCGCGGCAGCCAGCGTCTGTTCGCCGAGGTTGACGCGGGCATTGCCGCCGGCCTTCAGGTTCAGCTTGCCGCCGGCCGGTGTCGGAAGCACAAAGTGTGCATTGATGTTTGGCAGTTCGATAAGCTGCGCCCCCAGGTTAGCCGACAACGGCGTCGACAGCGCTCCCTCAATCGCCTTCCCCTCCTGCGTGCCCGACAGCGCAAGCGCCAGTTGCGGCGATGTCAACAACAGCTTGTCGATATCGCCCGCCAGCGCGCCGCGGATGCTCGCTTTCACGTCGCGCTTCGGGTCTTTCAATGCGGCCTCCAGCGCAATGGCCGGCACCTTGAACGCCTGCGACGAACCTGTGAAAGACGGTGCGCTGAGATTGAGCGTGATCGTGTTCGAACCGTCGGCCAGCTTTGCTTCGCCATTCAATCCGCCGCCGGAAACCTGCTTGTCGGTTGCCGCCAGCTTCGGGATATCCAGCTTCACCTCGACCGGCTGACCGGCGCGCTTGCCGCTCGCGCTGAATTTGATGCTCTCCAGCGTGAAACGTTTGCTCTGCGGCTGGAGGCCGGCATCGCCGGCAAGTTTCAGGTCGAGATCGGTCAGATCGAGCAGGCTGCCCTTGAGCTGCGCATCCAGTCCCTTCAGCACATACTGCTTGCGCGCGAGGTCCAGCGTAAAGCCGCTCCTGGCTGCGAGATTGGCGTTGATTGCCGGTTTATTGCCCTTGATGTCGGCAGTCAGCTTAAGCTTGCTCGGCACGCCATCGGCCAGCTTGCCGGTTTCGATATCGAGCTTGTCCAGTTCGAGCCTGCGCGCCTCCTTCCGGTCGTCAAACACGACATGCGCATTGCGAATGGACACGCCGTCGATATCGAAGCGGATCTGCTGGCCTGACTCGCCCTTGGACAAGAGATCGTCGACATTGGTGCTGCCATCCTGATTGCGCCTGATATTGGCGCGCAGGCCGTCGATCTTCACATGATCGACCACCAGTTGTTTCGATAACAGCGGAATCAGCGCCAGCGATACCTTCGCGCTATCGACCGCGGCAAATTCGGCGCTGCCGTTGTGCTCGGAAAGGCTGACCCGGCCAAGGTCAGCGCCCAGCTTCGGAAAGAAACTCAGTTTGATTTCGCCGGGAATCGCAAGCGTGCGCTGCTTCTTTTCCTGCACCAGCCGGATGATCAGCGGCTTGTAGTCGTTCGGATTGAAGGTGGCGGCAATGAGGCCGATGGCACTCAGCAGCAGGCCGAGGAGGACGGCGACGGCGATGAGGATGTATTTGACGGTCTTTGGCATGTTCAATTGGT
>DASVLY010000437.1:0-5021 GCA_036384635.1 Noviherbaspirillum sp.
CGGCACCCTAAACCCATATCGATCGAAACGGAATCCCCGCTGAGTAAGGCTCGTCGTAGTGACCGGCTTCAGGATTTTTTCGTTCGGTACAACCGAAGCGTTCGGAATGACATGATCGAAGAAGCCGCCGTGCTCGTCGAATACGATCAAAAAGACGCATTCATCCCAGTAAGGCGAATCCTTGATCGCGTTGTACATCTTCTGAATAAGCGCCTCGCCTTTGCGCACATCTCCTTGCGGGTGCATCGAGTCGCCTTCGTCGAATCTGCTGCTAAGGCCCGGGTCATAGTTGGGTTCGATAAAAATGAACCTGGCGTCGCCGAGTGTTCTGGTCTCCAGCATCTCCCATAAATCGGGATGCTTTACCAGCCGGTCACGGTTTTCCCGGACGCCCTTGATTGCCCAGGACTGTGGCGTGTCGCCGAAGGCAATGAGCCATTCCTGCGGTGTCAGGCGAGTAAAGAGCGAATCGTTTCCGGCGCCGAAGGTATCGCCATTGAAAATGTTTGCTTCGACTATTTGTCGGGTCGTCGGCGAATGATCGAGGCCCCATGATGTTCCGGCCAGAGCAAAAAACCGGTTTGGCCACGTCGGGCCCGGCACGGACGAGAACCAGCGGTCGCAGACGGCAAACTGATGCGCCAGAAAATTCAATACGGGCAGCTGGTCCGGCGTAAAGCAACGGAAGGCGCTGGCGACATCAAAGCCGTGTGCGCTCAGGTTATACGCGAAGCCGAGCTGGCTGGAATCGCTGGCAAGTTGCAGGTTCGGATAAGTTCCCAGATTGGCTGAGTCGTTTACGCAGTCGGGGAGTGACACGCTATTCGGACCACACATCTGGGCCAGCACATCGGAATACTCATGACCGGGGTCAAAATTCAGGCAAAACGGAGCGCCCTGCCCCATACTGTAAAGTTGGCCGCTCGCGTCCTTGTTGGTGACAACCGGCTTCCCGAGCAAACCGTCCGCGCTTGTTGCTTTCCCATCAGGGGTCCATCCCCTCAGATCCGAGAAGCCGAATATGTTGTCGTAGGAGCGGTTCTCCATCATCAGGACAAACATTCTTTTTATTTCCGGCGGCATAGCGCGCTCCACGTGGTGTTATTTGAAAACTTTGGGTTTCGTCTTCTTTTCCCAAAACGCTTGCACCGCCTTCATGCGCCGCCGCTCTTCACTGGTGGTGTAAATGGTCGTCGTATCCAGGGAGGCGTGCCCCAGGTTTTGCTGCAGCACATCCAACGGCGTGCCGGCCGCCACCGCATGCGAACCATGGGTATGGCGCAGCCAATGGGTGCTGGCCGCCGCCAGCCGCTGTGCTCCCTTTGAATCAGTCCTGGCCTGTACATGGGCGCACTCGACAAAAAAGGTTTTCAGCTGGCCATAGAGCGTCATGGCCGCTATGCCCGCCTTCGGATCGATGCTTTCTCGCGCCTGCGGCAGCCACGGCGCCCGCTCGGCCACATCCACCGCCTGCCCTAGCAGGAAGGCGCCGCGGTTGCCGGGGTGTTCCGGGTCGGGATCGAGCCCGCGCGCCACCAGGTATTTCGACAATTCCCCGATCACATCCAGCGGCACCGGCACCACCCGTTCCTTTTCCCCCTTGCCGATGACCGTCAATTCCCAGCCCTCGACCGCTTCCTCGTCCTCGCTGTCGGGCGGATAGCAGACCCAGTTCAAGTGGTCCACTTGCGCCGCCACGGCCTCGGCCAGCCGCAAGCCTGTCGCGTAAAAGAAATGCAGCGCAAACCGCAGGCGATGATGGGCGGAGGTATCGGGCAGCAAGGCCAGCTGCTGTTCGATGAAATCCCACTGCGCTTGCGTGAAGCTGCGCCCCTTGTTGATGCGCGCCCCCGCCGCCTTGGGCAAGACAATGCCATTCCACGGATTGCCGATCAGGTAGCACTGGTCGACCAGGAATTTGTACAGGCTCTTGAGAATGGTGATCGCGTGACGCTGCGCGCGCGGCGATAGCGGCCCTTCGAACGGACGCCACAGCGGGCTCCATTTCTTGCTGGCGCGGGAGCCGCACCAGAGGTCGGATGGCAACGGGTCGGCGAGGAAGGCGCGATAGGCTTCGCAATCGTCCAGCGTCATCGATGACAATGGCTTCTTGTGCTGCACGATCGCCCACAGCAGAAAACGCTCCGCTTCCTTCAAATAGGCGCGCTGGGTATGCGACAGGTAATTCAGCCATGCCATCGGTCCTTCCGGCACCGCCGGATCGATGCCGCGCCGGCGCTGCAATGCCGCCTTGCCTGCCTGACTGAGACCGTGCCTGGAGCGGATCCAGGTCAGCACGGCTTCGTAATCGTTGCCGGCCTTGATCAGGCACAGCCGCTGTGGAGCGCGGTACAGCCCGTTGGAGCCGTCCAGCTCGGCCGGCACGATGAATTTATCGAGTGGGACGATGGCGGTAGCTTTCGGCACCACGCGCGCAAGTTCATGCGGATGCAGCCTGGAGGGTTTGACTTGCACGTGCACACCGATTTTCAGCCCGATCGCGGCTTCATGCGCGCGCAGCCAGTCCAGGATGCGGGCGGCTTTTGCCGCGCCGATCGCGCGGATTCCGGTCGACCAGCGCAAGCCGCGCCCGTTGATGCGGTCGACCAGGTTACGGATCGTGAAGATGCCGGCGACTTCCAGACGCACGGCCAGATCGGGGTGCAGCCAGGACGCAATGGCGTCACCGGCTTGCGGCGGCTGGGCGACCAGGCGTTCGAGCCACGCAAGCGCGTCAAGCTGGCGCGCGATCAGGTGTGCGCGACGCGACTGCCGCTGCGTGCGGCTGCCGTATTCCGCTTCGTAGTATTCCAGCTGTTCCGTTTCGGAGAAGTCGAGCAGACCACGCTCTGCCGCGAATTCCTCCAGCGTGGGCAGCGCCAGTTCGGGGTCGGCAATGCGGGTTGCGTCGATCTGCACCAGGCGCGCGGTACCAAAGCGATCGTAGCGCTTGGCCGCCGCCGCGAATTCGTCGCGGATCCATTGAATGGTGCGCCGCACATTGCGCACATCGTCGTGCTCGCCTTCGAGGCGCAGGTAGCGGTCCCAGCTCTCGCGCGTGTCCAGGCCTTGCACCACGGCGCGCATGAACGCGAAGTGGCCCAAATGCAGTTTACGATGACGCGTCGGCGCGCCGTGCAGGACCGGCAGCGTGTCGCCGGTGGCCACGATTGCTGCCAGGCTAGTCACGCGTCCCCTCCTCCGGACGACTGTGCGGCGGGGTGCGTCATGGCTTCGACGCCTCCGGCAAGGTGCTCAGAAATTCGGTCGCGAGGCCCACGCAATATTGGTAGCTCGGCGTGTAGCCGAGCGTGCGGATATTGGCGAAACGGCGCGACAAGGCGTCGGCATTGGCGATGAGCTCATGCAAGAAAACGTCGCGGTGGCGCACCAGAAAGCGGCCGGCCGTCCGCAACGCCTCAGGTTCTTTGTCGATGACGAGACAGAGGTCAAACAAATCGCGCGGGGTCGGCTGGTCGCCGCGATGCCACATCTTTTTCGCGACGATTTCGGCCGCGGTCTCGACGCGCACCGGCCGGTTCCACAGCACCCATTCCTCGAACGCGTCGCCGGTCAGGTTCGGCGAGGCAACGAAATCGATTTCACCCTCGGGCAAGGTCAGCTTGATCGATTGGGCGCTCTCTTCGTAATCGGCCGTGATCTCGGCTGCGGCATCGGACAGACGCGGATTGACGTAGCCGAGCGATTGCGGGTCGGGCACGAAGATGTCGATGTCCTTGGACAGGCGATGACCGTAGCGCAGCATCAGGACAGTGCCGCCACCGAAGGTCCAGAACGGGTTGGCCATGCCGTGTTTGGCGATCTCATCGACAAGCGTGAACGCGTGGCGCAACAAGCCTTGCCACGGTCCCTCGGGCAATACGACCGGTGCGCTCATTGCCACACCTGACGATAGAGATGAAGATCACGTGACCAGCTGGCCAGATTCTTCCAGATCCGCTTCGGGCGCACGCCGGTCTGCGATGCTGCTTCCTCAACCGCCTTGACGACGACCGGCAGCGGCACCTCGTCAAGGATCGCCGACACTTGCGCTTCAAAGCCGGACGGGATAGCGCCGGTGGCCAGCGCTTCGGCCAAGCGCTCCTGCGTCAATTCCTTCTGGTAGCTGACATTGGCCGACACAGTCGCCTTGAACAAGCCGCGCCGGTTCGGTTGCGCCGCCGTCTTCAATTCGATGCCGAGCACGTTCAGCAGGTGCATCAGCTTGGCAACGCCCAGGTCCTTGAGACGGCCGGATTCGAGCTGGTTGATGGTCAGGCGCGACAAGCCCGACAGCCTGGCAAGCTGGGCTTGGCTGAGCTGCAGCTCGGTGCGCCGTTGGGCGACTTGCTGACCGATTTCATAGAGTTGCATGACGACCTCGCGAGCGGTGCCGGCCGAGGAAGGCAGGCGGAATAAGTAAAATATATCTTACAATTTTACAGAAGCCAAAGCAAAAAAGCATGCTGTTTCAGACTGGCCAGCATCTTACGTCTTTGCTCATTTTGAAAACCGATTAGCATACCCGCATCCCGCATGGTCGGCTTAAAGTGCGCTCGATGCTCGCGTCAAAGCCGAGCGTGCGGATATTCCCGAAGCACTCGTGCTGGAAGTCATTCACAGCCTTATCACAAAGGACGAGACGATGGACGTCATCCCCATTCAAGTCCTGACGGGCCTTATGAAAGAGTGCTATGCGTCGGAATTCGAGCGCCCGATTTCAAACCGCTACATCGGGGGCCTTGTGCGCACCCGGCTCCACTTACCAACATACAAACGAAATGGAAATTATGCCGTTCTGCTTACAGCGCCGGTGCGGGAGCAAATCGCTGAATTATGGAGGCGTTTTGGCATTGGGGAAGTGTAGTGCAAGTCACGTCTGTCAATCAGCGTCCAAATTTTTCCATCTAACAGCGTCCAATATTTTCCAGTTGGTTAAGCCATTTTTCCTCCTTTCTTACGGTGTTTGAAGCGGTAAGAATCGTTGCCGGTTTCGAGGATGTCGCAGTGATGGGTAATAC